>NZ_JBFJPY010000007.1:0-60961 GCF_041616895.1 Arsukibacterium sp. | reverse complement strand
ATTTCTACCATTGCCGACCAGACCAATTTACTGGCACTCAATGCGGCTATTGAGGCGGCCCGTGCTGGTGAGCAAGGCCGAGGGTTTAGCGTGGTTGCTGACGAGGTGCGCGCCTTGGCGGGGAAAACGCGAGAATCAACCGATAAAATTCATATTATTGTGGAAAAACTAACAAAAAGGGCAATGAGTGCAGTCGGCACCTCTGAAAAAGGAGAGCAGGCGGCTCAGCATGGCGTGGAAACGGTAGAGCATACGCGCCAGGCGCTGAACAACATTCGCGACGCTGTTCGTACCATTACCAACTTAACCGAGCAAATGTCTGCAGCGGTAGAGGAGCAAAGCACCGTGGCGGAGCATATTAATCAGCAAATTGTGGAAATATCAGACAGTACCTCGGTCACGCAGAATTCGGCCAAAGGTGCACTGGATGCCAGCAAGCGTCTGGCAAAAACAGTAGCTAATGTGCGCTCTATTATTGATCGCTTCTCGGGGAAACGCTGACCCTCGCCCGGTTTAGCCGGGTTATTCTGCTTTGCCAGTTGCTGATACTGGCGTAATAAGCATCTCAGGCATCGGTTTTAGCTCACCTCACGGGCGCTTTAGTGACTTTTGGCACTAATAGCGCTTGGCAAGCCTTGTTAGGCTGCTAACAACAACCTAACCGTGAGGCTGAACCATGCGATTAACATTCTTTCTATTACTGTTATTAACCATATTGCCGTGGGCGAGCTGCTCTGCTGATGCAACAGCGGCAGCTAACCCAGCTGAACTGCAGCAGGCAGCAGAAGCCATGCGTACCGATCTTAAATTAGCCGAGAAACATATAAAGCAAGCGCTGGAGGCGGATCCGGAAAACCCGCAAGTGCATTTTATTTGTGGCCGGATTATGGGGCAGCAGGCTGAAAACGCCATATTCTCGGCATTGAGCTACGCCAAAAAGTCCTTACGCTGTTTAAAGCAGGCCGTTTCGTTACAACCTGACAATACCTTATATCGCCGGGGGTTAATGTCTTTTTATCTGGGTGCGCCTGGTATTGCGGGTGGCGATGAGGTCCTGGCCTGGCAGCAGGTTGAGCAGATCACCACGATTGATGCGCTGCAAGGGACGCTGGCCAAACTTAATTTTTACCGGCAAACAGAGCAACAAGACCTGTATCGGCAACTGCTTGAACAAAGCCGGATTGACTATCCTGCACAGGCTGAATTTCATTATCGACATGGCTTATTGCTGCAAGAAGAGAAGCAATTTAGCCAGGCGTTTGCCGCCTTTACTGCCGCGACAAAGGCGGATGATGATGATGCAGGAGTCTATGTTTTTAATGCCTGGTATCAAATAGGCCGAACTGCGCTGTTTAGCCAGCAACAGCTGGCCGACGGAACGCATGCGCTGGCGCATTTTATTGCCCATGCTCCTGACTCAGATAATGTGCCAGAGAAAGTCTGGGCCCATTTGCGTCTGGCACAACTGCATAAACTCAATGATGATAAAGCGCTGATGCAGCAGCATCTTGACTGTGCAAATAAAAGTAATGATAAGGAGTTACAACGTGAAATCAGACGTTTACAACGCTAAGCAACCCGATCGGCGCACTGGGTTGATTGCGCTTGTCGCCATCCTGGTTTTCCTGTTGATGGAACTGCCCATCCGGTTGGTGTTACAACCGGACCCCTGGTTGCTGGATGCCCAACATTGGTATTTTAAGCAACCATTGCGTCTGCTTGTCGAGTTTACCCTGGTAGTTGTGCTACTGGCCGTTATCCGGTTTTGTTATCCGACGTTGCTTAAAATTAAGCGCAGCCAGCTGAATTTGCTGGCAGGCAGCATGCTGGCAAGTGCTTTACTGTTTGGCTTATTAGAGACAGAGCAATTGCTGCACAGTTTTTCAGCCGGATTATGGCTTTGGCTGGCTTGGTTTTGCACGGGATTTTGTATTGGCATAGGGCAGGAGCTATTGTATCGGGGCCTGCTTTTTACCAGTTTGCAGCGCTATATGTCGTTAGGGTTAGCCACGGCGATTACCACTATTATTTTTATTATTGCACCGCTGCATTCGCTGCGTTTGTGGCACTACCTGCAGCAGGAGCAATTTGCCGTTGTGGCAATGTTAGTCGCCATTTACATCGGCGCAAGCCTGCTTTTTCAGTGGTTGCGTCATCATAGCGGCAATGTCATGGTGCCTGCTTTGGTGCATGGCATCGGCAATGCGGTCACCTGGGTAGCGGTATTCGCCTGAATCAGGCAAATAGCATAAGATAACGCTAAACTGTAATATTATTGTCATAAGTGTGGCGGTTGAAGTTATGTTAAAAGCGTTGCTATCGCTGTTGTTTGTTCTGCTCTGTGGGGTAACTTGTACCGCTGCTGGCAATTCTGACTATATTATTAATATTCCTGAATCGCTTGAAAACAGCACTGATAACGCTGATGTTCAGTTTATTCTGAACCAGGCATATGGCAAGCTGGGTATTACGCCGCGGTATGTTTATCTACCGACACCGCGCAGTAAGCGGTATTTAGAAAGTGGTGAGATACAGGCGGAAGCGTTCAGAACCAAAGAGGTCGGCGATACCTTTAATGGTGCCACGCAAGTTGCTATTGAGTTTGCTAAAACCAGAGTCGCGGTTATTTGCACTCAACCTAAGTTATGTGAAGTTGATAGCATACTACATTATGCATTGTTCAGCGGTTTTGAAAGAGGCATAAGTATCTGTGACGAATTGGATATTCAGTGTGAGTTTGTCAATTCAGCGACAGCTCTGGCCAAAATGCTCGATACGCAGATTGTGGACGCGATCATCATTACTCCTGCCGGTATGGCTGAGATTTTATGTCAGTGCGCGGCCACTGACTTGTACTACCGTTTTATCTCTGAGGTAGAAATGCCGCTGTTTCATTATATTCGGGCCGGAGATATAGCTTTTACCCGCGCATTAGAAAAAAGCCTGAGCGATGTTTTGCGGCAAAACCCTGACAAATTATCAGGTTTCGTCAACGTGCCTGATATCAGCGCCTGCCAAAAGCGCTTATACAAGATCAACTAGTCCTGGGCAACTTGATTATTCAGGTGTGTCGCCGTTGCCTTTGCCATTATCCGGGTCCGGATCCAGTTGCATTGATTTCGATGCTTTTACCAATACCAGGTTCGACATGTTATCGACCAGGCTTTGCAGGCCAACTTCAAAGCTATCGATTATTTTATCGTCACTGACTTTAATTGGGAAAAACACCAGTTCTGACTGGCCGGAATACCGCGTAATAATGTCTAAATCGACCTTATCCAAGGCTACTACTTCAGACTCAATCCGCACATTATCCAGATAAGTTGCGAAAATATCCTGCACTTGCTGCTTAGAGTAGCGCTCTGCCTCAGTAAGAATACGCAGCGTGGTGTTCTGCCAGCCCTCGGAGCGGGTACAAAGGTAAGCAAACATTAACATAAGTCTGGCGCTTGGACCGCCGCGCCACCAGATATCAATTCTTCTGCCTTTTGCGGGGGCTTCTTTAGCAAATAAAGGGTCGCGGGCAGAGGCAAGTGCAACCAGGTTAATATCGGCTTTGATCATTTCCAGAAAGTTGGTGGCGTAATCATCAGGGGAATGATCTTGCTTTGAGTCATCCGACGATGATGTCCAGTTAAGTAACGCTGTGTTGGGGGTTAGCGGGCCAATACCGTAGGCAGACAGAATATGGCGTAAGCCACTTTGAAAGTCTGAGGCCTGCATCACCAGGGTAAACGCCCTGATATTGGTGTCATCAATAGCCTGCTGATACTGCTTAAGAATTTGCTGCTGGTCGGGTTCATCAGTGTGCTGCGGGTTAACAATTCGGGTCAGGGTAATCAGGCCGCTTTGTCCTTCCAGTACCTCAGAAAAGGTTAATAGCTGCTTATGCCGCTCCGGGGTTTTTGAAAATACCAGCATATGCGGGCGCCAGTCTCCGGGGTGTGGCGCCATACTATTTAGCTCAAACAGTAACTCGCGGATCCGCTTAAACAACGCTCCACGTTGATGATCAGTAAAGCTGCGGTGTTGATGACTGCGTGCCAGGTACTGGTGCAAACCAAACAATACTGCGATAGCGATTACACAGGCGATCAGATTAATGGCCAGCATGGCGGCAACACAGCCGATACCGCCAATCAGGCTGACAATTTTATGTGACCATTTAAAGCGTGGCCGAAAAAAAGGATTATCTGAGTGCAGCGCAAAAAAGGTCGCATAATTTAACAAGGCGTAGGCCGCCAGGAAAAACATACTGATAACCGGCGCCAGCAGGTTTAAATCGCCAATAATCACACACAGCAGGGCGATGGCCGTTGATGCCATCACGGCGCGGCGTGGATTATTATCCTGGCCTTCGCCTTTGGCAAATGGCACCAGAAAAGGGATCAGTTTATCGCCGCCCATCGCTTGCAGCACCCGTGGTGCGCCCAGCATGGATGCCATGCCTGACGATAATGTTGCCGCCATGACTGCCGCTGTAATCAGTACGGCCCACATTGCCACGTCGGCCATAATGTAATAGTTATCAGTAAGTTCAGAGATACTGGCAGTGCCGGCCAGTACCAGCGCCACCAGCACATACAGCACGGCTGACAGACCAATAGCTGCAAAGGTTCCTACTGGAATAGCGCGGTGCGGCGCCCGTAAATCGCCTGACATATTCAGGCCCTGGGTAAAGCCGGTTATCGCCGGGAAAAATAAGGCAAAGGCCAGCCAGAATTGCTCGGCACTGGCATCGGTTTGCCAATTAGCCGCCAGTGTTTGCTGGCTGAACGTGCCAGCACCACCAATAAAAAATGACAATAAGCCAGCGGCGACCAGCGCCATGATTAAAAACTGTAATTTGGTGGTCCAGTCGGCGCCCAGCCAGGCAAAAATAAATAACACCACGGTAATAGCAGTGGCCAGCATTCGCACGCTGAGCCAGTCAGGCAATGCTACCAGATGGTTAAGCACTTCCACCAAACCCATCACATAAAACGCTACCGAGATAGAGATCGACAGAAACAAGGTAAGGCCTAAAGCACCGCCAAATGCTGGCCCCAGCGTGCGGGAGATAACATAGTAGAAACCGCCTTCTTTCACTCTGATATCGGTCGCGATAACCGCCAGTGATAAACCGGTTAACAAGCACAGGGTGAAGGCCGCTGTCATAATCAGCAAGGTGCTGGCTAACCCTACCTGACCAATAACATAGCCGGTACGTAAAAACAGAATAATACCGACGATGGTCAGAATACTGGGCGTAAACACCCCGGCAAAGGTGCCAAATAAGTGGCGGCGGGAGTCGGTATTGGCAGAGTCGCTGTGTTTATTCAATATAAGGGCCCATGCGAAGCGTTTTGATTAAAACCTAGCACAATGCCGTTGCTGTTGAAAGGTGGCACTGTCACAGCGGGCCCTTATGGTAGTGCGCTTAATCAGTAATACTTTAAACCATCTGCCTTACCCCGAAACGCATAATAAGCCAGCACGGTGTAGCCAATAATCACCGGGATCACCACCACGGCACCCCAAAATATGATCAGTAACGACTCACGCGAGCTGGCCGCCTGATACAGCGTTAACTGATTGGGTACTACAAACGGATAGAAACTGAGCGCCAGGCCCAAAAAGCTACAGATAAAAATAATATTACAGATAGCAAAAGGCAGCCAGGCGCCATGGTCTTTGGGTAGGGGCAGCCGTTTCAGCGCTAAATAGCCAATAATAAACATGGCAAAACACAGTAGCGGGATGGCCGCAAACAAGTACGCCATTGGGGGCTCGGTCCATACCTGCAATGCATTGGCATTAACCAACGGGTTAATGGTACTTACCGCCAGTATGCCGCTAAGCGTTAGCACCCCGGCTATTTTACATTGCCTTATCGCATGTAATTGTAACTCGCCACTGGTTTTGCCAATTAGCCAGGCGTTACCGATCATGGCATAGGCGGCGGTAACGCAAAAGCCGCTAAAACAGGCAAAAACGATACTGCCAGGCGTATACTCCAGCCCCATTACATAAATACCCAGCATAAAGCCCTGACTGAAAGTGGCTAGTATTGAGCCCGCTTTAAAGGTGTAATCCCAGCGGGTTTTGCGGCTAGCTTTTACCTTGGCCCTAAAATCAAAGGCCACGCCGCGCAGAATTAAGCCCAGTAGCAGCAAGGCTGCAGGCAAATACAGCGCATGTAAAATGGCACTATGGGCAGCAGGAAAGGCTACCAATAACAGGCCGACTGCCAATACCAGCCAGGTTTCATTGGCATCCCAGAACGGGCCAATTGAGGCAATGGCGGTGTCGCGCCAGGGCTCGTTCGTCATTGGTAAGGTGATGCCAACGCCCAAATCGTAACCATCTAAAATGGCGTATAACAGAATAGACAGGGCGGTTAAGCCACCGAAAATCAGGGCTAAGTTCTCTGCAGTTAACCAGCTCATAATGCAGCTCCGGTGCGAGTGTCAGGACTGTTTTCAGTCAGCGGCTGACTGCGGTTTTCTGCCAGGCCAGGCCGGGTTAAGTCATATTCTTCCACTTCTACTGCGCGGTTAGCCAGCCAGAACAGGGTTTTAATGTAGGCTACCAGCAGCACCACATACAGCAGCAGATACATGGTCAGCGTCATGGCGACATGCTCACCTGGCACGGTGGTTACCGCGTCACGGGTTTTCAGCACGCCATACACCAGGTAGGGTTGGCGGCCAATTTCGGTGACATACCAGCCGGCCAGTGTCGCCACCCAGCCAGAGAAGGTCATAGCGACCAGAACTTTAAGCTGCAGCGGCTTCAGGCCTTTTTTACGAAGCAGTTGATAGCTGCCCCACCAGGCCATCAGCAACATCAGCATGCCCATACCCACCATCACCCGAAAGCTGTAAAATACCGGCGCTACCGGCGGATGCTCGCCGGCGAATTCATTTAATCCTTTTAGCTCGCCATTAGGATCATGGGTTAAAATCAGGCTGGCCAGTTTTGGAATTTCAATCGCAAAGCGGTTTTGTTGGGTTTCTTCGTCCGGTATGGCAAATAACACCAGCGGCGCGCCTTCTTGTGTGTGCCAGATCCCTTCCATTGCAGCGATTTTTTGTGGTTGATGTTCCAGCGTATTTAAACCATGAAAATCACCGACCAGTACTTGAGTTGGCGCAAGAATAGCGGCGCTCAGTAAGGCCGTTTTCAGGGTCAGTTTCGGCGCTTTCTTATTATCGCCTTTTAGCAGGCGATAGGCTGAAATACCCGCCACCAGAAAACAGACGGTCAGCCCCGAAGCCAGCAGCATATGAGTAAAGCGATATGGGAATGACGGGTTGAAAATAATGGCCCACCAGTCGGTTGCATGGGCAACGCCATCGATCATTTCAAAGCCGGCCGGGGTTTGCATCCAGGAATTAAGCACTAAAATCCAGAACGCTGAGAAGGTGGTGCCAAGCGCCACCAGAAAGGTCGCCAGGGTATGCACCCAGCGCGGCACTTTGTGAAAACCAAACAACATAATGCCGAGCATGGTGGCTTCTAAAAAGAATGCGGTGAGAATTTCATAGGCGAGCAGCGGGCCAGCTATATTACCGATGCTTTCCATAAAGCCGGGCCAGTTGGTGCCAAACTGAAACGACATGGTAATACCGCTGACCACACCCAGCGCAAAGGTCAGCGCGAATACTTTTACCCAGAAGCGATAGGCCCGCATCCAGACCGGATGCTTCGAGATATCAAAGCGTACCTTGAAATAAAATAACAACCAGCCAAGGGCTATGGTGATGGTCGGAAACAGAATATGGAAACTGATATTGGCCGCGAACTGAATGCGCGACAAAATTAACGTATCTAACATAACTACCTCAGCAGTAATACGCGCTAAGCGTCTTTTTTCGCCCGAAACTTATCGGTGAACTCCAGCACCTTACTGACACCTGAACCCAACTTCATCAGCGTGTTCAGCTTTTCGGGTGACAATGATTGTAAGCTTTGCGTCCATTCGGTAATGTTTTCCAGCAAATCGTGAATTTCGGTGATACGCGTCTGCGCATAAGCCTCATCTCTATTGGCGGCTTCATCCATCATAATGTCGCGCAGCAACGACAACGTTGGGTCCATCTCGCGCTTTCGGCGTTCTTCAAATACTTTATTGGCCATGTCCCAGATAGTGCCGCGGCAAAAATAATACTCTTTGCGATCGCCGGCTTTATGTTGCACTTGCACCAGCTGCCAGCTACCCAGTTCTTTTAAACCCATGCTGACATTGCCGCGGGAAATGCCCAGTAGCTCACCGATTTCATTGGCGCAAATAGGCTCTGAACTCACCACCAGCAGGGCGTATATCTGGCCAACGGTACGGTTAAAGCCCCAGCGGCTACCCATTTCGCCGAAGTGACAAACGAAAGACTCGATCATCGGTGTCATTTGCATGAATCAATCCTTACTGAACTTTCAGAAATTTCTGAAACTATTGTACGCTCGATCTTTGATCGGGATCAAGTTTTTAGTGCTAGCGCTATAATTTGTCACCAACGTGGCTGTTTTGCGGTGATTGCCAATTTATCGCGGACTGATATACTGTATGAATAAACAGTATTTGAGGTGTGTATGGCTGCAGTATTTATTGGTAATGTCAGTATCTGGCCCAGGCGGCAGATCCCCTTCTACAGCGACCCGGTGCGGGCCGGGTTTCCGTCGCCGGCGCAGGATTATATTGAGCGCACGCTCGACTTAAATGAGTTGTGCATTCGCCATCCAACAGCCACCTTTTTTGTGCGGGTAGAGGGCGACTCGATGATCGATGCCGGCATTTATGACGGCGATGTGCTGGTGGTGGATCGGGCAATTGATGCAGAGCATGGCGATATTGTGGTGGCCGCGCTGGGCCATGAATTTACGGTGAAGCAGCTTGCTACTCAGCCGCAGCTGCAACTGCTACCGCGCAACCCGGCTTACCAGCCTATTACGCTGACGGAGGGCGACGAGCTGAATATTTTTGGCGTGGTAACCAATGTTATCCGGCAAATGAAACGCAAATGAGCAGCAAAGATAACAGCGTGTTTGCGCTGGTGGACTGCAATAACTTTTATGCCAGCTGTGAAAAACTGTTCCGGCCTGATTTAGCTACGACACCGGTGGTGGTGCTATCAAATAATGACGGCTGTGTGGTAGCACGCTCTAAAGAAGCGAAGCAACTGGGCATAAAAATGGGTGTGCCGGTGTTTCAGGTGCGGGAGCTGATGCGCCAGCATGGCGTGCGGGCATTTTCATCTAATTACGCACTCTATGCCGATATGTCGCAGCGGGTAATGAGTACCTTGGAGGCCATGGCACCAAAGGTTGAGGTGTACAGCATAGATGAAGCGTTTCTCGATTTAGCGGGGTTGCAGCAGCTGCAAAATTTAACGGCGTTTGGCCTGGAAATTCGTCAGCGTATTCAAAAGTGGCAGGGTATTACCGTGTGTGTCGGCATTGCGCCGAGTAAAACGCTGGCAAAGCTGGCTAATCACGCGGCCAAAACCTGGCACAAAACCGGCGGGGTGGTCGATTTAACCGATAAAAGCCGTCAGCGCAAATTACTGGCACTGTTGCCGGTAAATGAGGTGTGGGGTATTGGTGGCAAGCTAAGCAAACGACTGCAGCAGTTGGGGATAAACACCGCGCTGCAACTGGCCGATGCTAACCCTAATTATATCCGGCAGCATTTTTCAGTGGTGGTCGAGCGCACCGTGCGTGAGCTAAATGGTGAATCGTGCATGGTGCTGGAAGATATAGCGCCGACCAAAAAGCAGATTATTTCCAGCCGCTCGTTTGGGCAGCGGATAACGGATAAGCAACTGATGCGCGAAGCGATAAGCGAGTATATCAGCCGGGCGTGCAGTAAACTGCGTCATGAGCAGCAGCAGGCTAAACACCTGACCGTATTTATGCGTACCAGCCCATTCAGCGATCAGGATCCGCCATACAGTGCCAGTAAAAGTGTGGCTCTCGACACGCCCGCCAGCGATACCCGGTTATTTTTAGCTAAAGCCATGCAGCTGCTCGATGCGCTATGGGTAAACGGCCACCGCTACGCCAAAGCCGGCGTAATGCTGACTGATTTTTACGACCCAGGGGTAGTTCAACCCGACTTGTTCACCGAGCAGACCAATGTGGCTGAGCAGCCGGAGCGACAGCAGGCCGATCAGAAACTGATGCAACTTATCGATAAACTTAACGCCAAACAAAGCAAGACTATCTGGTTTGCCAGTCAGGGTAGTAAACAGGAATGGAGCATGAAGCGCGACATGTTGTCGCCTGCTTACACTACTAACTGGCGCGAGTTACCTGCAGTAAAGTAACCGCTTGCGTTAATCATCAGAACCAACTCAGGGAGGCACGATGACTACAGAAAACCCTCATCAGAATGAACAGAGTATTGCAGACTTTGAAGCGCTGAAAACGGCAATAGCCAATAGTGAAACTGCGCTGGTAAAAGATCTCCTGACTGGCCAGACTGTACACAAGCTCGAAATAGACTATTTGCTTGAGTTAGCGCGGCTGGGTAATGACCGCGGTATCATCAAGCTGCTGGAAGATGTACCACAATGGAAAGAATAGCAACGGCATGGCCGGGCCGGCATTCGCTGCTGGCAAGCGGGTTTAACGAAGCAAGGGTTGTCATTGTTTTTTCCGGAATCGGCCAGAATAGTCAAAGAACTCGACTTAACAATCATCGCACAAAAATACTACTCGACCTGACATGACAAGCGATGATTGTCTGCTGAGGTTGCCGCTGCACGAATTTTTTGCTGGCTTTGCTGCAGATTGGTATTTTCTGCTTCGAGTTGCAATGCTGCCCGGATCAGAGAGGTTGCTCTGCTATGACAGCCAAGCTCACTGAGCAGCACGGCATAATTGTTAAGGTAGGCAGCGTGTTGCTGTGCATATGGCAGACCTCGTTCAAACCAATGGGCCGCCAAAACCGTCTCGCTTGCGAAATAATGGTTACCCAGTAAAAAATACGGTAGCCAGTAGTCTGGCCACTGTTTGGTTGCGGTTATCAGTGCCGCAACGCCGGCGGCAGTTTGGCTGGTGTTGATAAGATCCTGGCAGGCTTTGGTATAAATAAAAGGGTCTAGGTGTTCACTGGTTTTGCTGGCAGGTAACATCGCCAGCATCCAGTAGTTAGCGCGCCGCCAGGTGCGCTCGAAGGTTGAGAAGTTAAGGCGGTGCGCTTCGGTTACTCCGCTATGTAAAATGACTTCTTGCGCTTGTATGTTATAACCGATGACCACAGCGTAATGCCATTGTGGTAACCAGCTAATTGAATTATTTTGCAGCACAATCACCGGAATATCATCGGCCACCAGACTGAGTAACTGGCTCATGGTGCCGCGCTGCTGATAGGCCAGCATGCCCAGCTGACGAGTTGCTGCGGCCATTTCAATTTGTAAGGTACCTTCCAGCACTGGCGTAAAGGTGTTAGGCGCAATATGTTCCGGGCTGGTGTTCAAACCATGAAAGTTAGCGACTTCTGCTAAGGTAGTGGGGCCGCAAAAGAACTCCTGCTGCGGATAAAACGGTACCTGGGTAATAACATGCTGACCAGCAATGGCTGGCGGGGAGGCCAACAGTTGTTTAGTTTGTGGCGGAGTCTGACATGCGGTCAGGTTAAGTAGCAGACCAGCCATCAGGCTGGCCTGCACTAAAAAGCGGATAAAAAGCACTGATCAGATAGGGCGGATAAACGGGTACACATCGGTAATGCCCATCAGATCAAGCACTGCCACTACCACCAACACGGTAACGATAGTGTTAACAATACCACCTGCGGGCATATCGTTTAGCTGCGAGTTAAACGCTTCCAGCTCAGCGTTGGTCATGCTGGCAATGCGCTGTTTAGCATCTGCCGGGCTGACACCCAGCGTCTGCAGTTTTTGCTGAACTTCTGCGGTATCGACAAAGGCGAGTACTTGCTGTTTATTGTATTGGAATTGTTGTGTCGCAATAACCTGATCAGAAGTATAAACACCTGCGAAGGCTGGGCTGGTAGTTAAAATGAACCCGCCAAACATTAACATGGCACTGGCGATACTGGCTGTTAGAGATTTATTCATCATATATGCATCCTTAAACTGGCTGTTTTACGGCGAACTTCGTTGTTGAATAAGACTAAGCACATGGAAATTTAACGCTACCCTACGGCTGAATCGTAGTTGATCTGGTAACCCTTTGCAAATACAAAGCGTTACCCGCTAAGTACCGTAACGGTATGAAAAATTTAGCGAATCACATGCCAGCGCGTTTGCCGGCCAGCCAGATAAATCACCTGCTTGCCATCAAAGTAAGCGCTTTGCTCAAGTTTGATATGCACCAGCTGGTTCCACTCTGGCACTACCTGTTTAATATTGCCCTCAATGGCATAAGCGGTATTAGCATACAACGGCCAGTCACCTTGCACTGGCGTATCGCCCTGATTATCCCACATGCCTATGGTTGGCCCCGGCGCATGGCCAACAAAGCCAATGGCGTGAGTATAAGTGCTGCTATTAATACCGGCTCGCTTTGCTGCGTTAATGGTACCGGCCAATATAGTATTGCCAGTGCGGCCGGTTTTAAATTGGCCGGTCAAAATATCCTGCCAGCGATTACCGGTGGCAAGTGCAGCCTTTAAACCTGCGGGTACATCGGTTTCGGTATTATGCAGTACATAGGCCATTTCCTGGGTATCAGTACAGAGCTTAAGGTAGCAAATGCCGACATCGGTATGCAGCACATCACCGCGTTGAATAACGCCAGTAATGCCACAAAACGGGTTGCCTGCCTCGCACGCCAGACTCTGGCGTTGCAGGTTAACGTAAGGCATAAACCAGACAGGTAAATCCAGCTGTGCAAAGCGTTCACGGATATACCAGGCGACATCATCGGTAGTTGTGACGCCCGGCGTAATTACTTTATTACTGAACGCCTCGGCAATAACAGCACGAGCCAGGCTGACGATTTGCGGGTAAATCTCCAGCTCGCTGCTGGTTCGTTGTTCCAGCCAGCGCACTACCAGTTGCTCAGCCGATACCAGCCGGCTGTGATAGTCCGCCGGTAATGCGGCCAGCAGTTGCTGATGCAGCCCGGTAGTTAAGCCATCGGCTACCGGCCAGTGCTCTGAGCTGTTAATACCAATTCTTTTCGGTTGGCGTTTTATAATTTCCTTGGCCAGCGCCTGCCATTGTTCAGTTAAATTACCACCTGCCCAGGCTGATGTATAAGGCTCACCAAGGGGGTAGCGATTAACTGACAGCTTATCAACACTGCCATCGTTATTACGGCTAAACAGCAGCATGGTGGTGCGCCGTGCTGCAAAAGTAGGTTGGGGCACCAGGGTAAAATATACCGGATCTTCGGCATACTCACGGTTAATGACCAGCCACATATCCAGACCCGATTCAGTCATCAGTTGCGGTAACAGCTGTTCGAGACGCTCGTTAAGGATACGGTTTTCTGGTGCCACTCGCTGGCGAGGGCTCAGTACCTGATAGTCGGCAGCAGAAGTCAGCACTCTACCCTGGCTAAACTCAGCGGCAGTGGCCTTAGCCCCACCACAAAAAAACATTGCTAACACTAATGAGGCAGCGGTAAATGCTTTCATTGAAATTCTCTATTGTATTTATAGTTTTAGTAGTATTAAGCCAGAGCCATGTTGAATGCAATAATAAATAACACAGGCTAATAAGGTAGCAAGTTAGGTTTTCAATGTTGGCTGATACAGCAGAAATGGCAGACCGGCGGCTTTTGCCTGATACATCGCCTGATCTGCCAGCTCAAATAACTGTGCCTGCGTCGCACTGTGAAGTGGCGCCAGGGCAATACCAATGCTCATATCCAGTGTTACCATAAGTTGCTTATCAGTGCCGGGCTGCAGCGTAATACTTTGCGGTTGCGCAGTAACCTGATAAATACGTTCGGCAATGCCGATAACCTCATCGGTATGCTGCACGGCTACCAGTACCGCAAATTCATCACCACCTAACCGGGCCAGTATTTCAGTATCGCGAATTGTGTTTTTTAGCCTTTTCGCTAAATCAGTTAATACCTGGTCGCCCGCAGCATGGCCATGGTTGTCGTTAACGGCTTTGAAGCCGTCTAAATCAATAATAAATAATGCCAGAGCACTGTGTTTGGCGGAGTGGTTTGATAGTCTGGCCAGATGTTCGGCAAATTTCGTTTCAAAAAAGCGGCGGTTCGGCAAACCGGTTAACGTGTCCAGATTCGCCAGTCGCTCCATTTCTACTAATTTACCGACCCGGTCGGTAATGTCGGTATTGATTGAAATGTAACCCGTGTATTGCTGCCGTTCATCATATAAGGGTTCAGCATATACGTGTACCCAAAAAGGTTTTTGGTACTTGTTGTAATATAATATATCGATATCGACAGGCTGGTGCTGGCGAACAAGTTGTTGGATTTTCTGGATAGTAACCGGATTGGTTTCAGGTCCGGCAAATAACATTATCGGAGTTTTGCCGGTGATTTCTTGCTGAGAGTAGCCGCTTAATTTACTGAAACCGCTATTGCACCAGACCATTTCGTTGCCAGCGTTGGTGTAAACCACACCATTGGCGGTTTGCTCGGCAATCCAGGCCAGTCTCTGGTTTTCTGCCTGCAATGTTTTTAGGTACAACAACTGAAATTCATTTTCAACGCTTTTTGCTAAATCAAGTAATAAGCCTTGCTCCGCTTCAGTCAACGTTCTTGGTGCGCTATCAATTAAGCAAAGGGTGCCCAGGGCATAACCCGCATAGGTCCGGATCACCGCTCCCGCATAGAAGCGGATAAAAGGCTCTTTTGTTACCAGGGGGTTATCGGCAAAACGCGGGTCTAGCATCGCATCGGGGACGATCAGCAGTTCTTTCTCGGAAATCGCATGGGTGCAAAACGAGATGTCCCGGGCAGTACCTTCAAGGCAGGTACCCAGACGGGCTTTAAAAAACTGGGTTTTTTCGTCCACCAGGGTTAAAAGCACAATATCGGTTTTAAATAATGCTTTGGCAAGGCGAACGATACGATCAAACCGTTCATCGGCTGGCGTATTAATTAGTCCCAACTTATGCAAGGCCGCCACTCGGCTTTCTTCATCCGTCAGTATCGTGTTAGTTTCGATCACGGCATTGCCCCTGTGTATTTAACATCAGCATCAACAGATAAAACGTTAGGCGAACTGAAGTAACGTAGCCAGCTTAACTATACGCTTGCGCTTAGAGAATAGCCTGAACTTTTTGGTTTTGCAGACAACATTAAGCCGCTTCGGCTTATTTACGATACACTATGTTAAGACAAAAAAAGGAGTTGCTATGCCACGTTATTCTGCTGATTTTATTAAAGCCATGCCAAAGTCTGATTTACACCTGCATTTAGACGGCAGTCTGCGGCTGGACAGCCTGATTGAAATGGCAAAACGCACGGATACTAAGCTGCCTTCGCAACATGTTGATGGTTTAAAACAGCTGGTGTTTAAAGATAAATACCAAAACCTGGGTGAATACTTACACTGTTTTCAGTACACCTGTGCAGTATTGCGTGACCCGGAGAATTTAGAGCAGGCCGCGTATGAACTGGCGGTTGATAATCAGCTGGAGGGCGTTAACTATATTGAAGTACGTTTCGCGCCGCAGTTGTTAATCGATTTAAGTCGCGGTATCGATTTTGACCAGGTAATGCATGCGGTGAACAATGGTTTAAAGCGGGCAAAGGAGCAATATAACTTTACAGAAGAAGTGCTTAGCGGCAAAAAACCGCCTTTTGGCTATGGCATTATCAACTGTGCGATGCGGATGTTTGGTGATAAAGGCTTCTCGCCTTATTACACCAATCTGTTTCAGCTAATGCGCGACTTTGCGCCGATGGATGTAATTAAACTGGCTGCAATGGAGCTGGTGCGGGCCAGCGTGCGGCTACGTGATGAAAATGGCATGCCAATAGTGGGCCTCGACTTAGCGGGGCAGGAGTCGGGCTATCCGGCCAGTAAGTTTAAAGAAGTGTACGAATATGCTCACCAGCACTTTATGCTGAAAACCCTGCATGCCGGTGAGGCTTATGGTGCAGAAAGCGTATTTGAAGCCATTACCGAATGCTATGCCGATCGGATTGGTCATGGTTATTCGATGTTTATACCAGAGATGATCCACAGCCCCGAAATTGTGGATAAAGCGGCGTATATTCGTAATCTGGCCAGCTATATCGCCGACAAACGCATTGCCATAGAAGTTTGCCTGACCAGTAACCTGCAAACCAACCCGCAACTTACCGATATTCGTCAGCATCAGTTTAAAGCCATGCTGGATAACCGGATGGCTACGGTGATTTGTACCGACAACCGCCTGGTCTCCAATACCACGGTGTGTAACGAATACCAACTGGCGCTCGACAACTTTGACATTCCGCTAAAGCGGTTAAAAGATATGGTGGCGTATGGCTTTAAGAAGAGTTTTTTTCCTGGCAGCTATGTCGAAAAGCGTCAGTATGCGAAAAACTGCCTGGATTACTTTGACCGGGTGGCTAAGCAGTATGGCTTTATATAATTAAAACAATGAAATATTAATTTTGTCGCAAAAAGCATACAGCTTATGTCATTGATTAATAACATATAAATATTAAGGCGGATAATAGTGTCTCTAATAGCAGACACTATTAACTAAAAGATAATTTTTTAGAGTCTGAAAATGGCATAATCAATTGATATTAAAGGTAAATAAAAACTTGGCACAACACTTGATATACCTAAGGTAATTACCGGAGGTGTGTTATGGATTTATTCTTAGTATTTATCACGATGTTTCTGGTTGCCAATATGATGCTAGTGGTGACAATGTTACGTCGGGTTGATTTAAACAATCCCAGTGTTCAGGCCTGGGAAGCGCAAAATGCACCTGCACTGTTGCAACCTGCCACCGCGGTAAATTATGTGCCAGCTTACGTGCCTGAAGCGCAGTAAGCCCACCGATATTCCCATGAGTTCAGCTTCTTGCTGAATGCTTGTTCAGGCCAGCCCTCCTTGCTGGCCTGTTTTTTTTAGTTAAACAGGTTATGCTAACGCTAACTTTTTCTGAGTTTAACTGCCTATGCGCTTCCCTTTGCAAACCGCTTCGCTGCGTCAACTGGTTATTCTGAGCTTTTTGCTGGCTATGATCCCGGTTGGGGTGCTGATGTGGCAAAGCCATAAAGCCTTGTCAGGCTTAAGCCGGTTTGCGACCAGTGAGGCAGAGCGTGCCGTGATCAGCGTACGCCGGGCTGAAAATATGCAAAACCTGGTGGTGGATATCGAACGGGCGGTCCGCCAGTATGCGGTAGTGAAAACCGACGCACTGGCCCGGGTGGCGCAAAGCCATATCAGCAATCAGCAGGCCAGCCTCAGCGAGCTCTGTAACGATTTACCGGAACTCAGTGATTGCTTGCAACAGCAGACAGATTTACAGCAGTTAGCCGCTCAGTTTACAGAGCTTAGTGGCCCCCCGCTGGAACTGCAGTTGCAGCAGATCAGGTTGCGCCAACAGCGGATCAGCCAGCAGATATGGGATTTGCTGGAGCAGCGGTTGCAAAACCAGCAACAGCTGGTGCAAAACGCGCAGCAGCGTCAGGCTTGGCAAACGGTAGCATTGGTGTTGCTGACCTTGTTGCTGGTGCTGTGGGCGTCGGGTCGGGTAGCAGCGCCCGTGCAAAAACTGGATAAAATGATCCGGGCCATTGGCCAACAGCAGCATTTTCCCGACGGTAAGCTCGAAGGGCCCCGCGAGTTATCGGAGCTGGGAGAGCAATTGCGTTGGCTCAGCTCACGCTTACAGCAACTGGAGGCGCTGCGACTTATTTTACTGCGCCATGCTTCTCATGAATTAAAAACGCCGTTATCCAGTATCCGGGAAGGTTGCGCGCTTCTTACTGAACAATTACTAGGCCCACTAAACCCCCAGCAACTGGAGGTAGTCATGCTGCTTAATGGCAGCGCTGACCGCTTAAGTCAGTTAACCGAGCAGTTACTGGATTACAACCGGCTGTTGCAGCAAGCGAAACCCGAGTTAAGTCGACAAGTACCGCAGCAACTGTTACAAACGTGTTTTGCCGACCACGCATTATCGTTGCAGCAGCGTCAGCAGCAAATTAAGTTGGATTGTCAGCTAAGCAGTATCTACACCGATGACACGTTATTTCGGCGCATTCTGGATAATCTAATCAATAATGCGCAGGCTTATGGTGCAGAAAGTAGTCCGGTTTGGGTTAAACTTTATAAAAAAGACGATATGTTGGTGCTGGATGTCGCTAACAATGGCGCCCCTATTCCAACCGCGTTGCGTGAAAAACTATTTGAACCCTTTCAGCGTGGTACGACCCCAAGGTTTGATGCAATCCAGGGCTCAGGCCTTGGGTTGTCGATTGTGGCTGACTGTGCCCGCCTGCTCGGTGGCCATGCTGATATTGTTGATGTGGTATATGCGGATGTGTGTATCAGAGTGCGCTTACCACTGTTAGAGGAAAAGTAACATGAGAATTATGCTGATCATACTGCTGGTTACGCTGTCAGGCTGCCAGCTGTTAAAGCAGCAGCCGCCTGCAACAGAACCCGAAGCAGAGCCGGAAGTAGCCGAACAACCTGCCTTAGCACAACCGAGCGAACCGGTCAGTGAAGGTGCGTTAAGCCTCAGTGATGATGCGGCTACTTTACAAGCCTGGGTGAATTACCGAGCCAGCATATTGCATAACCTGACAGCATGGCGCGAAGCGTTAACGGAACTGGCCGAACCCGACCAGGTACAGACGCTGCAGCGGATTATGGTGCAACTGCATCCCGACATCCCGTATCTAACCCGGCTGCGGGTGCAAATGCAGTTAGCGGAGCAAATTGCCATACTGCCACCGGGGCTGGCAGCGCTTTTTAGCTGGGATTTAACCTTGAATCAAAAATTGCTGGAAACGGAGTCGGCAGTCAGTGCCCTGACCCGACTCAATGCCCAGCAGCATGAAAATATTGAGCGGCTGCAGAAAAAGAACAAAGATTTGCAGAAAAAAATTGATGCGCTTACCCAGATTGAAGCGCAACTTAATCAAAGTATCAACGGGGGCATATAGTGGCCGACCCTAAACCGCGTTTATTGTTGGTGGATGACGACCCAAGCTTATTGCGGCTGCTGACCTTAAGGCTGGAAGGTGAGGGGTATCAGGTAGTAAATGCTGATTGCGCAGAAACAGCGTTGACTATTCTGAATAAACAGAGCTTTGATGTAGTGCTAAGCGATTTGCGGATGCCTGGTCTGGATGGCATGAGTCTTTTCGATGAAATTGCAAAGCGTTACAAGGGCCTACCGGTAGTCCTGATGACTGCCCATGGTTCAATCCCGGAAGCGGTAGCGGCTACCCAGCGTGGCGTATTCGGGTTTTTAACCAAACCACTCAACAATGCAGAGCTGCGCGAAATCCTGCAACAGGCAGTTCATCAGTCGGTGCCTGAACAGGCCGACTGGCGCGAGGAAATCGTCAGCCGCAGCCCGCTAATGGCAGCTTTGCTGGAGCAAGCCTATCGGGTGGCGCAGCGCGATGTCAGCATACTGATTACCGGTGCTAGTGGTACTGGCAAGGAGTTGCTGGCCAAAGCGATCCATAAAGCCAGCCCACGAGCCAAGCAGCATTTTGTGGCAATAAACTGCGGTGCGCTGCCAGAGCATCTGCTGGAATCTGAATTGTTTGGCCATAGCAAAGGTGCTTTTACCGGGGCGGTGTCAGAGCATGGCGGGCTGTTTCGCGAGGCTGACGGCGGTACACTGTTTTTAGATGAAATTGGCGATATGCCGGTGGCTCTGCAGGTAAAATTATTGCGCGCCCTGCAGGAGCGACAGATCCGGCCGGTAGGCAGCAGTAAAAGTATTCCGATAAATGTCAGAGTGCTATCGGCTACTCATCGTGATTTACAACAGGCAATGGCTGAGGGCAGTTTTCGGGAAGACTTATACTACCGGTTAAATGTGGTTAACCTGCAATTGCCTGGCCTGGAGCAGCGTCCAGAAGATATTCCGTTACTGGCGCGCCATGTGTTGGCGCAAAGCGCCGAGCGACATAATGTTAAAGTCACCCGGTTTGCTGACGATGCACTGCAAACCCTGGCAACAGCCAAATGGCCTGGCAATGTGCGGCAGTTGGTCAATGTGGTTGAGCAATGTGTTGCACTTACTCATAGCCCGGTGATTGGCCAGAGCCTGGTTGAGCAGGCGTTGTCGCAAAACAGCAGCTACTGGCCAACGTTAACTGATGCACGTGACCAGTTTGAACGTCAGTATTTAGTTCGGGTGCTGAAAATGACTGAGGGCAATGTCACCCGCGCTGCGGACCTGGCAGGGCGCAATCGTACTGACTTTTATAAATTATTAAAAAAACACGATCTTAGTGCGGCTCAGGTCGCTGCTGAAGACGAAGAGCTGGAGTAAGGCTACCGCCTGTTTTACACTTAGCACTTTTTGACAGAGGAAACGGTAATGAGTGCCATAACGCCCCCCGATGCCCAATTGGCAGAAGATGCCGAAAACCCGGAGTTGCGAAAAGCGAAAATTATCAGTGAGACAGCCAGGATCAACTGGCCGCAATTGCAGAAATTTTATGCCGCAGGCTCGGTAGTGACGGTCAGTGCCGAACATGACCTGGTAAACGTGGCGTTTGCCTTTAGTGCCGACGATAAAGCGCAGGTAGCCGACTGGCTGGCACAGGGTACAGTAGAGCGGACAACTGAGCAGCAGGCGCAGCAATGGTTCGATAATAACACTGAGCTGTGGGCTGTGGTCATTTCGCCTTGGGTTCTGGTCCAGGACAAACCCGTGCAGGTTAATTAACAACGAAGACGTGGGGTTGTCTATGGCAACGTATAAAACGATCGAGAGTTCAGAAATCACCTTATCGCAATTGATGCTGCCGTCTCATTCTAATTTCAGCGGCAAAATTCATGGTGGTTATTTACTGTCGTTAATGGATCAGATTGCGTTTGCCAGTGCCTCAAAATTCAGCGGCAGCTATTGTGTCACAGCCTCGGTCGATCGGGTGGACTTTCTAAACCCGATTGAAGTGGGTGAATTAGTCACCTTAAAAGCCTCGGTAAATTTTGTGGGCACTACCTCAATGATGGTAGGGATCCGGGTCGACGCTCAGAACATTCAAACGGGCATTATCAAGCACTGCAACTCATCATACTTTACGATGATCGCTAAAGATGAAGGTGGCGCTACTTTACCAGTACCAAGATTACGCTTAACCAGTCGGGAACAGGTAATGCGCTATTTAAAAGCGGCCGAGCGGATCAGCGCACGTAAACAGCGGATTGCCAGTGAGCCATTTAACGGTGATCTAGCTGCCGCGCTGGCTTTTATGGCCAGCGACCACGCTGATGTTGACGTCAAGGCGCTTAGTGCTTAAGTCATGACGGCCAGGTTAACGGTTTAACTGCGCTGCCAGCCATTGGTGCAGGCCTTGGGCCAGTTGTGGTGTCAGCTTACCTTGTACCCCTCTGGCCTCTGGGGGTATATGAGCCAACGGATCTGCCGGATTACATAAATAATGCTGCAACATGCTTTGCCAGGCTTCTTGCTCACCCGGCGCCATATGATTAAACGCCTGTATCGCATGCAATAGCATCGGCAAGGGCAGGGCGCTGGCAACATAGGCATTGCTCCACCAGTAATTTACCAGCACATTAAAATCACTGAGCGAGGTGACGCTATGCCACCATGGACTTGGGATATAAATGGCATCGCCTGCATCTAATTCAACCGATAAGCCGGCCTGATAGGCGTTGGCGTACAGCGGATGTGTCTGTAAATCAGGCTGTTGTAAATTAACCATACTAATTGGCTGGCCGGCCGGAGTGAGATCAAGCGGGCCAACGTATAAATTGGCGACCTGCTCAGGCGGAAACAGGGTAAAACGCCGTTTGCCTGCTGCCACCACGGCAATATTACTGGCTTCGTCAAAGTGAGCCGGCACGGTTACCCGGGTGCCCAGCCAGATAAAGGGCTTAGGGCTGGGGTTTAGCAGGGGGTTGGTTAATTCAGGCAACAAAGCGCTGAAGTTATCTGCCACCGGCACACATTGCACACAATAATGCGGGCTGTCTGCAGCACCAGCTTTTAGCATGGTATCAATCGCCGTGTTAAGCGGCCGCTGACTGGCACTAAAGTTCATGCCATTGATGTCCGTGTTGTAGAACAACCGACCGCCAGTATCGGCAGGCAGGCTGACCAGCTTTTGTGGCTTATTGTTACTGCGTGCTGTCAGGTAAGCCGCGGCCTCTGGCAGCGATTGCTTGGCCACTTGCACCAGCGGCCAGTGTGCTGCAAAACCACGCAGTACCACCGGCCGGTAATGATCCGTCACCTTTTCGGCAAAATTGGCCGCAGTTACGCCGCTGACTTCTTTGGGCGCCGGTAAATTTTCCAGCGCGAAACGCGGCTGCCTGTTTGGTTGGTTATTAGCCATTTATTCCCTGCATTAGTAACCTGCTGCCTGGCCATCTTTGCGTGACTCTGATGCGCCAATATAGGTGCCATTTTCGTGATCTTTCATAATGGCCTGATAACCACCATAACCGCCTAAGCCATAACGCACGTCGTGGCCTTTTAACATCAAATCACGCACTGTGCTGTAAGGTACACCACGCTCTACCTCAATATAACCACCATTAGTCAGGTACGTATCCTGGCCGTCGGTAGGTTCGGTATTGCCTAAATGTTGCCAGCGCGCAGCATCGCCAGCTTCTTGCAGGTTCATACCGTAATCAACCATATTGATCAGAATTTGCACATGCCCTTGTGGTTGCATGGCGCCGCCCATTACGCCATAGCTGACCAGCGGTTTGCCGTCTTTGGTAATAAAGGCCGGGATAATAGTATTAAATGGTCGTTTGCCGGGTTGGTAAACGTTAGCGTGGTTTTTATCCATCGAGAACAACTGGCCGCGGTCCTGAAATACGAAGCCCAGTCCAGGCACTACCACGCCTGAGCCCATGCCACGATAGTTGCTCTGAATTAACGACACCATATTGCCGTCTTTATCGGCAGTGGTCATGTAAATAGTGTCGCCTTCATATAAATTTGGATTACCGGCGTCAACGCGTTTTGCTGCCCGATCGCCAATCAGTTTCGCCCGTTCGCGACCATACTCTGCAGAGATTAAACCTTGCAGTGGTGTTTTATGAAAATCCTGATCGGCATAAAATTTGGCGCGGTCTTCAAACGCCAGTTTCTTGGCTTCAACCAGGGTATGAATGCTTTGCGGAGTATTAAACCCCATAGCTTTCAAATCAAAATTTTTAAGAATTTGCAGCATTTGTAAGGCGGCGATGCCCTGGCCATTTGGCGGCAGTTCCCACAGGGTATACCCTTTGTAATCTACCCCTACCGGCTCTACCCAGGTAGAACGATGGTTAGCGAAATCGGCAAAGCGCAGATAACCGCCGTTGGCTCGCATAAAACGGTCAATCTGTACCGCGATCTCGCCGTTGTAAAAGGCGTCGCGGCCGTCTTTGGCCAGCGCTTTGTAGGTATTGGCCAGCGCCGGATTTTTAAAGATCTGGCCTTTCGCCGGCGCCTTACCATCAATGGTAAAGGTGCCTTTAAAATCACCCGGCTGCGGGCTTAATACTGGAACTGAACGGTTCCAGTAATAGGCAATAAGCTCAGTTACCGGAAAGCCCTGTTCGGCATAGTTGATGGCGGGTTGCAGGATGCTGGCCATCTTCAGTTTGCCAAATTTTTTATGCAGTTCAAACCAGCCATCCACCGCGCCTGGCACGCTGATTGGCAGCATACCATGTGGTGGTAAGTCGGTGCGGCCAAGCTGTTCCAGCTCATGGGCCAGCATGTCATAACTTAAACTCAGCGGCGAACGGCCGGAGGCGTTTAACCCATGCAGTTTGCCCGTTTTAGCATCCCAGACTATGGCATATAAATCACCACCGATGCCATTGCCAGTAGGCTCCATTAAGCCGAGCGCGGCGTTTGCAGCTATGGCTGCATCAATAGCGTTACCGCCTTTTTTCATGGTATCCAGGGCAATTTGGGTGGCCAGCGGGTGGCTGGTGGCGGCCATTGCGTGTTGGGCAATCACTTCTGAACGGCTGGCAAAATCATGGCCGGTAATGCGGTCATAAGCGTTGGCAGCAACGCTGGCGAGTAAAGTGGCACTGGCCAGCAGGCTAACTGATAGGCGTAATTTCATCATAGTTACCTTTGTTATGGTTTATGCCACGCTAGCTGTTGCAGAGTTGAATAGCCAGTGGCTTTCGACCAACGACCCCTGGTTAACGGTCAGCTGGCTCGAATAAATGTTCACCAAGCGCTTTTTTCTGCTGCGCAGTTAAGGGTTGGGCTTGCTGTTGCTGATAATCAAACTGTACCATTACCGTGGTGCCAGTGGCGCATTTAATCCCGTTTTGCCATGCTTGCTGATACACGTCAAAGGAGCTACCGCCAAGGCGGCTGATAAAGGTACGAATTTCTACTGGCTCCCCATACTGAGTTTGGGCATGATAGTCGATAGTGACTCTGGCAATGATTAGTGGCCATTGTTTCAGATTAAGCTCTGGGGTAAAAATACGAAAAAGCGCCGTACGGGCCCCTTCGAACCACACGGCAAAAACGGTGTTATTAATATGCCCCAAAGCGTCGGTTTCAGAAAAGCGGGGCTGGATAATTTCACTAAACATAACCAGGAATTCTCATGACAGATTTTATAGAGGTGTACGATAATGCGTTAAGCCCGGACTTTTGCCAACAGCTAATCACGCATTTTGACAACAGTCCGCATGTGGTGGCAGGACGCACAGGCGCCGGGGTAGATACCAGTAAAAAAATAAGTACTGACTTATATTTAAATCAGCATCCTGAGTATCAGGCAGCCTTACAACACATTGTTGATGTCACCAGCCGTTATGCCGCTGAATATTTTGCCAAGTATCATTTTGCTTTAATCGCACCGGTCGGTTTAACCATAAGCCATCCAAAAACGGGCCAGCCGCTGCCGATTACCCATGATAACTATGCTGAATTTGGCGCCCCTAAAGCCAGTGATTTTATGCGAACCTTATATCGGTTGGGGCCGATACAGGCGCAGAAATACCAGGCAGGCAAGGGCAATTATAATTACTGGCACTGTGAGGTGTATCCGCAGTTACCTGACAATGAGCCACTGCACCGTACCTTGTTATTTATGTTCTATTTAAATGATGTGGCAGAGGGCGGCCAGACCGAGTTTTACTATCAGAATAAAGCGATCAGCCCGAAAACCGGCCGGATGGTTATCGCGCCAGCCTACTTTACCCATACCCACCGCGGCTGCACGCCGGTTTCAAACGACAAGTACATCTTAACCAGCTGGATTTTATTTAACCGTGCAGAGCAGTTATATGGGCAACCAAAACGTTGAAAAAAGCCGCATATTCTGCGGCTTTTATGAATGTTGCTTTACTGTGCTGTCCGCTTAATCATTTTTAAATGCGGAATATCATCTTCCAGATAAGGTTCGCTGGCACTTTCAAAGCCCGATTCCTGATAAAACTGTTGTAAGTAGCACTGAGCAGAGATATGAATATCCATATCCGGCCAGTATTGCTCGGTGACTTCCAGGGTTTTGTCCATTAACACCCGGCCCAGGCCAAGCCTGCGGGCCGTTTGTGACACACACACCCGGCCAATGCCAGGAAAGCCTGGGAAACTGACGTCCGGTGCTAATACTCGTGAGTAGGCGATAACTTTGTCGCCCTTCTTTAAAATAATATGGCGGGTTTGCGGGTGCAGATCCTTATCGTCCAGTTCAGGATAAGGGCAATTTTGTTCTACCACGAATACATCCACCCGCAACTGCAACATTGAGTACAGTGTTAAGGTGTCCAGATCGGCAAAAGTCTGTACTTGCCATTGCATACACTAAGTTCCCTTATTTCCTGCGCTAACGCACTGTTAAAGAACTATATCAGAGGCAACCCTTGCTGCGCCAGTAGCCTGTAGCAAACAACAAGGCGCTGTCGCAGCAAATATCACAAAAATGCTATTTTACTGTAACGGTTTTGCCATTTATTGCCGGTTAAATAGAGCGGCCTAATCATCCGTACTAATCATCCGTACCAAGCCGGAGCAATAATAATGACCGCCAGCAAAAGCAACCAGAATGTAGTGTCCATCAGTATCGATAACTCGGGCGTTGACCCGCAAACCAATTTTTCGTTAAACCCCACCTTCGCCGCAATAGTTGACAGCCGAATGGCCAGGCGCAATTTTATCAAGGGCAGCATGGGCGCGGCGATGGCAGCCTTTCTGGGCAGCACCCTCGCTGGCTGCAACAGCAATAGCGATGACACTTCGTCGGCCGGGCCAACCGTTCCGCCGGTTACCAGCGCGCCGCTATTGGGCTTTGCTGCTATTGCCACCAACCGTGCCGATACCATTACCGTGCCAGCGGGCTATACAGCCAGGCCGTTTCTGCCCTGGGGCACGCCGCTTAGTGGTAGTTACCCGGCCTATCTGGCCGATGGCAGCAACAGTGGCAGCGAGCAGGAGCAACAGGTAGGCATGCACCACGACGGCATGCATTTTTTCCCTATCGACAGCAGAACCAGCGCAGAAAATTCAGCAGAAGGCCTGCTGGTGTTTAACCACGAATATATCGATAACAACCTGATCCACCCCAACGGTATTACCACGGTACCGCGCCTGGCTGACGAAGTGCGAAAAGAAGTAGCAGCACATGGCGTAACGGTGGCTCACATTCAAAAACAAGCCGATGGCAGCTGGGCGCTGGTCAATAACAGTCCTTTTAATCGCCGTATTACTGGCGCCACACCAATGGAGCTGGCTGGTCCGGTGCGCGGCAGCGCGAAAGTGGTTACTAAATACAGCCCGGATGGCCATCGCACTCGCGGCACTTTAAATAACTGCGGTAACGGCTATACGCCCTGGGGCACGTATTTAACCTGCGAAGAGAACTGGGCGGGTTATTTTGTTAATACCGATGCGGAGCAACCGCGTGAGCACCGGCGCTACGGCGTACCGGCCAATAATGGCCGATACTTATGGGAAACGGCCACTCCGGCCGCTGATCAGTATCAACGTTTTAACGCCAGCACCCTGGCGGCAGATGCCAGTGCGGATTATCGTAACGAACCCAACACCTTTGGCTGGATTGTCGAAATTGACCCGTTTAACCCCGACAGCGTGCCGCAAAAACGCACTGCACTTGGGCGCTTTGGTCACGAAGGCATTATTTTCGGTAAGCTGGAAGAGGGCAAACCGTTGGTGTTTTATTCCGGTGATGATTCACGTTTTGAATATATCTATAAATTTGTCTCGGCTGCACCGTATTTTCAGAACACGGCCGGTGGCCATTTACTGAACGACGGCATTTTGTATGTTGCGCGCTTTAACGATGATGGCAGCGGTGAATGGTTGCCGCTGGATCTGAATAATCCGGATTTTGTAGCGAAGGTCGCTACTGCAGGGGGGGTATTTGCTGATCAGGCGGATGTGCTGATTAATACCCGATTAGCAGCTGATATTGTCGGTGCCACCAAGATGGACCGGCCAGAATGGGGCGCGGTACACCCTGAAACCGGTGAAGTTTATTTTACCCTGACAAATAACAGCCGGCGCACTGAAGATCAATTGGATGCGGCTAATCCCAGAGCAAATAACACTACTGGCCATATTATTCGCTGGCACGAGCGCAACAGCCAGGAAGCCACGGCCTTTGACTGGGATATTTTTCTGCTGGCGGGTGATGTTGGTACCGCAACGCCAGACAGTGAGCTGACCTTAACCGCAGACAACCACCTGGCCAGCCCCGATGGGTTATGGTTTGATAAAAATGGCTTACTTTGGATCCAGACCGATATGAGCGGCAGCCAGCAAGGGGAGGGCCCCTATGGTAATAACCAGATGTTGGTGGCCGATCCGGTAACCCGCCAGATAAAACGGTTTTTAGTGGGGCCAACCGACTGTGAAGTCACCGGCATTAGCGCCACCCCGGATATGAAAACCCTGTTTGTAAATATCCAGCACCCGGGCGATCGCTCCGCACCCGATAACTTTACCAGCAACTGGCCAGATGGCGGCAATAGCCGGCCCCGCTCGGCTACGGTGGTGATTACCAAAGACGACGGCGGCGTGATAGGAAGTTAGGTTACTTGTGATGCGTTACCGATAAACCGGCAGACACGCTGCCGGTTTGTTGTGTGTCGCTGTAGCGTTGCTCAGCGCTTTTTCGGGATCCAGGCCCAGGTCATTTTGGCGTGAACCGGCTCTACGCCGACGCTGTCAGTGATGGTTACCGCCACCGTCACTTCGCCTTTTTCATCGTTATGCATCGCGGCAATTTGCTCTGCTGTAAGGCTTGCTACCGCGGTTAAGTCGCCGGTTGAGCGTTTTATATAATCAACTTGCATTTGCTTTAGCAGCGGTAATTTGCTGTCGGGCAGATGAATGCCGACTAAAAAGCCAGTGGCTGATTCAGCCAGCAAGCCTGTGGCGGCGGCATGCACCGAACCAATGTGGTTTTGCGCCTTTTTGCGATTTTTTAAGCGCAGCACTGAGCGAGTGCCTTTCAGTTCTAACACTTCGACCCCGGCAGTACCGGCGAATTTAATTACCCGGCCAAATACCGTCGTTAAGGCAAAAGCCTGCAGTGCTTGTGGCAGCTGGTAGCATTTGCTGACAATACGTTGCAGCTTGTTAGGTTTAGTGGTCGCGGGCATGGCAGAATCGGCTTGGCTCATTGTGGTCTGACCTGATAATAATTTCGGTTACTATGCCTTTGGCCAACGTGATTTGCAAGCGGCCACGGCTAACACCTTAAACCGCGAGCAGCTGAAATCGCTAACACCATAGCTCACTAACCGGGGTATCGGGGCTGAAGCGATGACAAATTTGTGCTTGCAACAATTCGGCACTGGCAATGGCATCAGTTACCGCATGATGTGGCCGGTAAGGCGGCAGGTTGTAACGGTTGCGACTGGCATCCAGCCGGATGGAAACCGGCTGGCGTTTGCGTATTTTATCCCACCAGCTGAGCGGTTTTGTCCGGTATAGGCGGGCTTCCAGCTCCAGGGTATCAATCACCGGAAATAAGATACTCTCACCTAACCGCACCTTAACACTGGCAGCGAGAAAATCGCGTTCTATCTGTCGGTAATGAACTACTGCGATCTTGCCGGCGAGTAGGGGTAGCAGCTCTGGCAATACCGCGCTAAGATCGGGCGCGCTGCTGATTTCTGAATGAGTGATCCGGTGCACGGTAACTGAGTCGTCACTAAGTGCAAAACGGGGTTTTAACAACCATTGCCGTGCCTGAGAGCTGAATATAACCTGCAGATTAAACGGCACCATGCCAATACTGACAATGCCGTTATTATCGGCACTAAGGCCAGTGGTTTCAAAATCAATAGCGACCAGTGGTACCTGGCTGATTGGCGTGCTGGCAGCTACCATGCCTGTGCCGTAAAATTGTTGCAGAAGTGGGTGCGTAACGATCGCTGCCTGTTGCTGGTAATAAAGCTGCCAGTCGGGGCTATTGGCGGAGGGTACGCGCGCGCTTTGCTGGTTTGGACCCAGATAAATCATCGTTGGCTTAGGCCTTTAAATGAAACTTCATAAACTTTTGGGCGTTGCTCAGTACCTGAAATGCTTCTTTTAAATGCTTGCGTTCAAATTCTGATAGTTGCTCTGGCAGCACATTATTATCAGGCTCTTTACCCTGGCTTAGCGCTGCCGCCTGATGGCGAATGCGGGTCATGGCAATGACCTCAAAGGCGTCACGCAAGTCTTCGGCCCGCCCCTTAGGCATAACTGCTGCGGCGGTAATGTCCTGAAGCCGGCTGTAAGAGTTACTCTCTGTAGAGCCAATAGCCAGTGCATGCACTCTGATTAAATCGACAAAGGGCGCAGTGCCCCGCCTTTTAATATTTAAGCTGTTGTTTTGTTTGCCATCTTGCTCCATCACAAAGTCTTTAAAAAAGCCCAGTGGTGGCGTGCGGCTCAGCGCATTGCGGGCCATGCTGGCCAGAAAAAGTGGTTTTTTTCGGGCCAGATTACTGACTAACCGTTGCAATTGTTCGGCCCACTGAGTTTGGCCCCAGACGCCATCGATATCAAAAAAAATCGAACTTTGCAGCAGCCGTTCAGCAGTTGGCTGCTCTATCCAGCTTTGAAAATACTGCTGCCATACTTTTAGCGGCTGGCGCCATTCTTTATTCGTCGCCATCACGTTACCTGTACAATAGGTATAACCGCAGGCCGCCAGACCATCAGAAACAAAGGTTGCCAGCTGCTTAAAGTAGCTGCCATGTAACTTGGCATCAAAGCGATTATCCAGCACCAGCGCGTTGTCTTGATCGGTCAGAACCAATTGCTCATCACGGGCCATCGATCCCAGCGCTAAAAAGCAGTAGGGCACTGGCGGAGGCCCCAGCTCAGCCTCGGCCAGTTCCAGCAGCCGCTGCTTAAAGCTGCGGCCAATAGCGGCCATGGCGCTGCCAATCATTTGCGAATTGGCATCTTCGTTTACCATCCGCACGAAACAGGCGTGCACATCGGGTACCAGTGTCTGCAGCTCTGCAATCGTTTGCTTTCGAAAAATACGGCTTACCACGTACAGGCTGTTTTGTGATTCAAAGCGGATAATATCGGAAATGGCGATAACGCCAACCGCCCTCTGCTGTTTTACTACCGGTAAGTGGTGTAGATTATGGCGCAGCATCAGCATCATTGCTTCAAAAATATACTGTTGTTGCTCGATGGTAATGGGGTTAGCCGACATAATTTCGGTAACGGGCGTTTCAGATTTTAAACCCGGTGCCACCAGACGGGCACGGATGTCCTTGTCAGTGATGATACCGGTGAGATGCTGATCTTGATCCAGGATCAGCAGCGATGACACACTTTGCTCGGTCATCAATTGAGCGGCTTGCCAGACGTTAGCATCAGAGCTTATCGATACAGGGTCCCTGCTTAACAGCGTACCGACCGTAGCACCGAGCAAATCGGCGCGCGCCTGGCTGCTGGCTGTACTGGTCTTACGCCGCTCACTATCACCCACCTGGACATAGTCAGCAAAAAACTCATTTTCATCAAACAGCTGCTGAAATACCTTATCCGGAATAAAGTAAATCAGGGTGTCTTCTAACGCGGTAGCCGGGAAACGCACTTTGCCACCACGCAACAGACCTTGCTCTGCAAAAATACCTCCCTCGCTTAGTCGGTTGTATAAATCACCATTGCGGCGAAACGTTTCAACTGCGCCACTTCGCACCATGTGCAGTGCGTGCAACGGCTCGTTAAAACGCAGGATATCACTACCCGCCTTGAAATATCCGATATCAATACTCAATGCCACTTGCTGTATTTGGTCAGCTGGCAGCTCTTGAAACGGCGAATACCGTTTCAAAAACTCCAGTATTTCAATCTGCTCTATTTCCACGGGGCGTGTTCCATTGATAGGCCCGCTTAATTGCCGCGTGGTTCAGACATCAGGCCTTTTACTACCGCTACGCAGGACGCTAACAGTACTAAGGTAAACGGGAAGCCGGTTGAAACCGCCATGGCTTGCAACGCTACCAGACCACCACCCAGAATTAAGGCAATAGCGACCAGGCCCTCGAAGGTACACCAGAACACCCGTTGCGGGGTTGGCGCGTCCACTTTACCGCCAGCGGCAATGGTATCAATAACCAGAGAGCCCGAGTCTGAGGAAGTAACAAAAAACACCACCACCAGAATAATAGCGATAAAAGAGGTGATGCCAGCCAGCGGCAGCGCATCCAGCATGCTGAATAGCTGCAATGGCAGGGCCGCTTCAACTGCTGCCATATAGCCGTCCTGCACAACCTGGCTAATCGCCGTGCCGCCGAAAACGGTCATCCAAAGTACACAGGCCAGTGATGGAATAAGTAGTACTGATACTAAAAACTCACGTACGGTGCGACCGCGTGACACCCGGGCGATAAACATACCAACAAAAGGCGACCAGCTAATCCACCAGGCCCAGTAAAAGGCGGTCCAGCCCTGGGAAAAGTTAGCATCTTCCCGGCCCACCGGATTAGCAAGTTCTGGTAAATATTGAAAATAAGCGCCTAAATTGCTGACGAAGCCAGTTAAAATAGCTAAGGTCGGGCCAACAATAATAACAAACAGCAACAGCAAGGCCGCCAGCGTCATATTAATTTCAGATAATCGTTTTACTCCAGCTTCCAGGCCCGCCAGTACAGATACCAGGGCTATCATGGTAATACCAATAACCAGTAATACCTCAGTGGTTATGCCTTGCGGCCAATTGAACAGATAATTTAAGCCAGCACTCGCCTGCGAAGCACCCAGGCCTAAGGATGTCGCCAAACCAAACAAGGTGGCAAATACCGCCAGAATGTCAATAATATGTCCCGGCCAGCCCCATACCCGCTCGCCGAGCAAAGGGTAAAATACGGAGCGAATTGTCAGTGGCAAACCTTTATTAAACGAAAATAACGCCAGACCTAACGCCAGAATGGCGTAGATGGCCCAGGGGTGCAGCGCCCAGTGGTAAATAGTGGCGGCCATGCCAAGCCGCTCAGCCGCCAGGGCATCACCGGCGGCACCGGCCAGTGGCGCCCAGTCGGTACGCACGCCATCTTCCATCGTGGTGCCGGCCAGGGCACTGTTAAAATGCGATAGCGGCTCGGACACACCGTAGAACATCAGACCGATACCCATACCTGCAGCAAACAGCATCGAAAACCAGCCTATATAGCTGAAATCAGGGGTGGCTTCAGTGCCCCCTAACCGCACTTTTCCCAAAGGTGAAATAATTAAGCCCAGACACAACAGCACAAAAATATTTGCGGCGCTGATAAAAAACCAGTCGAGATTGCTGGTAAGCCAGCCGCGCATGTCGCTGAACAGGCTTGCTGCCTGCACATGAAAAATAAGGGTAAGCAGCACAAAAACAACAATGCTTAGCCCGGAGATCAGGAACACTCGGTTGTGAATATCCAGACCAAAGGGTCCGAGCTTCACCACGATATTGTCCTGGCCTACCTGATAATCGGTATCAATCGGATTAACTTTGCCATCTGGGATCATCGGATCCTTTTCAGTTGTCATTATTAGGTCCTTGTTTTTATTTTAAAAATAATAGCCGATGTTAATGTTGAAACGGCGCTCGGTTTCGCTACTGTCGCCAATGGCACTGCCGCCGACAAAGGGTTGGTTTTTGGCATGCACCAAATCGAAATAGGTGAACAAACCGCCTGCAGCAACTGAGAAGCCGGTTATGTTCATCATGGTGTCGCGGCTGCCATCAGACTTGTCGTATACCAGGCCATAGTTATTGTAAAACTGCAGACCGGTTACCGGACCCCACTCAACGGGGACACTGTAAGCCAGGTTTACTGTGGCCGAGGTGGCTTCGGCGGCAATAGAATCATAAAAAGCATAGGCGCCAACGGCCATTTGTTCTACACCGTCAATATCGTACTGATACTGGGTGTATTGCAGTTGCAGATTCCAGTTATGGTAGTAGCTGTTGCTGTGCAGCGCCCAGGCGTTATAATCTCCGGCCCGGGTCTGGCCGTTATGCAGGCCACCTGCCAGCGCGGACACGCCAAGTTCGGTTTTCAACTCGCCATGGCTAACGTGATAGCCAAAACGGCCACTTAAGGTATTGTACTCACCCAGCGGCTGGGCCGGATCATCGTATATGCCGTCACCGGGCAGGCGGGCACCGACAATATCATAGGAGTAGCGGTCGGCTCTGCTGCTGACATAGCCATCTACGCCACCTAATTCATCATTTTTAAAAAAGCCTAAATCCAGTTGCCAGTTATCACTAAGTTGACGTTTAAATAAAATCCCTAAATCGTGATCATCTTCCAGCCCGAGGTAATAGTTGGTACTGAAAAACCAATTGTGAGAATTGTAAGGCCAGTTACCAAACGGCACCTGAGTAATGCCGGCCTGCACTTGCCAGTCGTCAGTAAACTGATAACCAACATAGGCATATTTGACGGCGGTCATATAATCAAAAAAGCGAATTTCGGCGTTTAGCAACACATCGCCAATACTGCCTTTTAAATTCAGCCGGAAAATATCAAAATCAAAATCGCCGCCGCGGTCTTTGTTGCCATCACTGTAGGAGGTATGGCTGTAATTGGTGCGAATAGCCCCGCCAAGTTTAATGCCGTCTTCTTTTTTACTGGCAGCTGGCTCGGCCTCGGCTACCGCCAGACCACGGGATTGTTGCTCAGCAAGCTCTGTTTGTTGTTCTTGCTCCACCAGACGTGCTTCCAGCGCGGAAATTTGAGCTTTTAACAGTTCAAGTTGTTGCTTTATTTCGTCTGTTTCGGCAGGAGTGGCGGCAAGCGCGGCTGGTGATACAAAGCAACCAGCGGCAGCGATCAGGGCGATTCTGCAGTGGGTTTTCATAAACGGACCTTTTAGTTAGAGGAACAACGGATGACGCAGAGGCTATAAGGATAGACTAATGAGCAAGTTATGCCAAACCGGTCTAGATCGGAATGGCTGGTTTAGCGACTCGATAACACTGGATTGTGACGTTTCACAGCATAAATTAAAAGATATTGGCAGACAAATAGCGATCGCCCCGGTCGCAGATAATCGCGACTATTACCGCATTATCATGTTGCTCAGCCAGCTGAATGGCGGCATGCACTGAACCGCCGGAACTGACCCCGGCAAAAATGCCTTCCTCTTTTGCTAAACGACGCATGGCGGTTAGCGCATCATCCTGACTGATATCAATAACTTGATCGACCCGGCTTTTTTCAAAAAAGCCAGGCAGATAAGCCTCAGGCCAGCGCCGAATGCCGGGAATACTGGCCCCTTCAGCTGGTTGTAAGCCGATGATCTGTATCTCGGGGTTTTGTTCTTTTAAATAACGCGACACCCCCATAATGGTGCCGGTGGTGCCCATACTGCTGACAAAATGGGTTACCTGCTGCTGGCTTTGCTGCCAGATCTCCGGTCCGGTGCTGGCATAATGTGCCGCCGGGTTATCCGGGTTATTAAACTGATCCAGCACAATGCCCAAGCCTTGTGCCTGCATCTGCAAGGCTAAATCGCGGGCGCCTTCCATGCCTTGCTCTTTGGTTACCAAAATAAGCTCTGCACCATAAGCCCGCATACTGCTTTTGCGCTCTTCAGTGGCGTTATCCGGCATAATCAGCGTCATGGCGTAGCCTTTAATGGCGGCCGCCATCGCCAGGGCAATGCCAGTATTACCACTGGTGGCTTCAATTATCCTATCCCCAGGCTTAATATCGCCACGCAACTCGGCCTGCACTATCATATTTAGCGCCGGCCGGTCTTTTACCGAGCCCGCTGGGTTATCACCTTCCAGTTTTAGTAAAACGGTGCTGTTGGTGTGCGCGGCCATTCGCTGTAATTTAACCAGCCGGGTATTGCCAACTTCATGCTCAATTGTAGGAAACATCATGGTAAAACCGCCAAGGAACGAATAACAGAATGGCGTCAGTTTAACGCAAAGCGGCTTGGCTGTTAATGGCTTAGCCTACGCAGGTTGTCGCAAATAACCGCTGCGGCAATGCCAACATTTAACGATTCAGCGTCGCCAAAGGCCGGAATGGTAATTTTACGGCTGACATGCTGGCCGACATCGCTACTGATGCCGTTGGCTTCATTGCCCAGCACAATATAGCCACCAGCTGTCTCAAGCTTTAGCTGATGCACATTGTCACCGCCCAGGTAGGCGCCGTATACCGGCATATTGGCATGAGCCAATGCCTCTGCCAGCGGCAGGTAATGCAGCTGCACCCGTAAAAACGAGCCTTTGGCAGCGGCAATCACTTTCGGGTTGTAGCAATCTGCGGTGTCGGGCGAGCATAGAATATGTTTAATGCCATACCAGTCGGCAATACGAATAATAGTGCCCAGATTCCCCGGGTCGTTAATATTATCCAGCACCAAAGTCCAGCTGGCAGGGCTTGCGCTAAATAGCGGCCAGTGTGGTATTTCCACGACGGCCAGTGCCGCGTCGTTACTGCTGAACGTGCCTACTTTAACCAACTCGTCGCTGCTGCATGTTTGCATCAAAGCGGCGTTAACAGCTTGCGGATGCTGCTGCGCAAACGCTTGCGTAGCAAACAGCGCGCGTATCGGCCAGCCTGAGGCGAGTACCTCTAACACCGCTTTTTCACCTTCAACAAAAAAAAGCTGCTCGGCTTTGCGGTACTTTTTCAGGTGAAGCGATTTAATCAGCTTGGCCCATTTATTACTTATCATATTTCTGGCTTTTTTCGCGATAAATTAAGGCTATTTTAACCAGTCTTTCTGGTGCTGTCTGATTTTATCAGCGATAAATTAGTAAGTCTGACCTTGACTGTGCTCCCGGGCGTCTCCAGATAAGGGGTAGTAGTATGCAACCTTTCGACGCGGGTAGGGTCTGTAAAAAGAGTCCCGACTCAGTGTCATTATCAGGAGTAGTCTATGCAAATTCAAATTAACAGTGATCGTAATATTCAAGCCGATGAGCGGCTGGCCGAGTTTGTGCGCGAAACATTGCAGAATAAATTAAGTCGGTTTGCCGACCATGTTACCCGGATTGAGGTGCATTTAAGTGACGAAAATGGCCATACCAAACACGATGGCAACGATAAACGTTGCCTGTTAGAAGCCAGACCGGAAGGAATGGAGCCTATTGCCATTACTGAGCATGCGGCAACCGTTGGCCAGGCTGTCAGTGGCGCTGCCGACAAAATGCAGCGTAAATTAAGTTCGGCCATTGGCAAGTTACGGGACAAACATACCCGGGCTGGTAGTCCGGATTTCTCTGAACCCGAGCCGGCAGATCCGGTAGATGAAGTAAGCTAATTACAAACGTCAGATTTTCGATTTTTAAAAAGCCGCAGGTTAGGTTTAGCCTCTGCGGCTTTTTTTTAGATTAACGCGCATTTTGCGCCAGTTAGTATTGACCCGCTACAGCTTTGCCGGGGTATTGTCGGTATTGGGCCGATATTGTAAATCCCATTGCTGCAGTTTCGGCGTCATTAAACGAAACCACAGCGGTGGCAGTAATGCCAGTAACATTGAACCGAGATAACCGGTGGGCAGATCTGGCGCCTCAGGAAAGGCTTTTAACTGATAAAATGGCAGCTGCGCCTTGGCATGATGGTGTGAATGCCGTGTCAGGTTAAAGCTGGCCCAACTGCTAATCCGTTTTGTGCTGTTCCAGCTATGGTGAGGCCTTACCGGCTGATTAACGGCTCTTTCAATACCATAATGTTCAATATAATTGACCACCTCCAGTACTGCTTTAGCAAGTAATGCGCTGGCCGTAAACAGCAGTAAACCAAGCCAGCCGGCCAGACTGAAGGCCGCTATCCCCAAAAGCACTGACATCGCGGTACCCCGTAAAAAACGGTTGTAAATACTGAATACAGGTTTGTTTTGCCGGGTCAGCCGCTGTGTTTCAATACGCCAGGCACTGCAGTTGCCATAAAAAGTAGAGTGCAAAATGTGGTGGTACACATTGCGACCCCTTGGTGCTGTCGCCGGATCCTGGCAGGTTCCTACATACCGGTGATGGCCATACACATGCTCAATAGCAAATGAGCAATCAAAGCTGAATGCCAGTAGCCAGCGGCCGGTCAGCATTGCCAGCGGATCAGCGGTACGGTGGGTCAGTTCATGGGCCGGCACGGTGCCGACCATTGCAACTAACAAACCTGCCCCCAGCCACACCGGGATAAAATGCCACCAATGGCTGGCGTTGCGGGCAGCAAGGGCGTCATAACCGGTTAACTGCTGGATTAGCTGGCCATAACCAAACAGGTCGCCGGCAGCCACACTCCAGAGCAGGGCAAAAAATATCAGTAAAATAAACAGCAACGAGCTATACACTAAACTGTTCAGCAGCCAGGGATGAGCGTAGTCAGGTTCGGTCGCATCACTGCCAAACAGCAGATCGCCACCCACCACCAGCAATAATATTACCAGTAACCCCAGTGCCATCCAGTTGCCACCGAGGGTAATGCCAATAACAAACGGCAGGGTTAGCAAATGAAACAAACTGAATTTCAGGTAGTGAAACATGTAAACTCGCTTAGAAATGACCATGTTGTAAGCTTATGCCTGCAGAAGAATGGATGGCAGGGCAGTAGCAGCCAACTTCTGGTCATTTGCGGCCACATTGCAGCAGCCGTGCAGAATGAGCAGGCGGGCTGGGTTACACTAAGCGCATCAGGATGGGCTGAAAAGACCATGGAGTAGCCGCACATAATGGATAATAAAAATATCGCTGCCACCACAGCTAAAGCCGGTAATCAGGTGGCGTTACCTGGCCATTATTTGCGTAACCTGCTCGATCTGACGCAAAGCCGCGGCGCAAACCCACAGCTTATATTGTCAGATGCCGGTGTATCAGCGGCGCTGCCAGACCAGTTTGATGCCAGCCTGACCTGGCAACAATTTCATGATGTGATCACACTCTGTAGTGCCAGGACAAATGAACCGGCGCTGGGGTTATACCTTGGTAGCCAGCTGACCATCACTACCCATGGGCTGCTGGGGCTTGCAACGATGAGCAGTGGTAACTTGCAGCAAGCATTGCTGTTAATTTGTAAATATACCTCTACCCGCAGCCCGCTGTTAAACCTGACAATGCAACAACAGCAGCAACAGGTGGTGCTTACGCTAAGTGAGTTACAACCTTTAGCGGATATTCGCCAGTTTGTGGTCGACACCTTTGCGGTTGCCTTACATGCCATTCTGGATTTTATCTCCGGCCATCGCTATCGGTTAAAGCAGGTGCAGTTTGCGTTTGCCAAGCCAGGCTACAGCGCCCTGTATCAGGCGTTTTTCCCATGCCCGGTGATTTTTGCGGCAAATGAGCATCGCTTTATTCTGGAGGCAACCGATCTGACGATTGTCTCGCCCTGGGCCGACCGTCAGGTACAAAGCCAGCTGACAGCGCAATGTGAACAGGAATTACAACGTTGGCAACCGCGGCAGAGTCTCGCCGGGTTAATCCGGCTTATGCTGGGCCGGACCAAGGGCCGGATCCCGGGAATTGAGCAGGTCGCGGCTGAATTTGCGTTGTCCAGCCGCACGCTGCGTCGCCGCTTGATGCAGGAAGATACCTGTTACCATCAACTGGTGGCAGATTGGCGCAGAGAAATGGCCCGGCAGTATCTACAAACCACCGCCCTGCCAGTGCAGCAGATTGGTTATTTACTTGGCTATGCGGATCCTGCTAATTTTGGCCGGGCCTTCCGGCGAGAGCATGGACTCTCGCCAAGTCAGTTCCGGCAACAACATTATTGTGCTGCTTGTTGATACCTGAGTTCGCCATTTACCCAGGTTTGCTCCGCTGCTACCTGCCATAACTGACTGGGATCGATAGTGAAGATATCCTGGTCAACCAGAATAAAATCTGCCCAGCTACCGGGGCTCAGGGTACCCATGCTGTCTTCCTGAAATGCGCCATACGCAGCGTCTACAGTGAATGAGCGTAGCGCTTCAGTCAGGGTCAGGCGTTGCTCTGGCAGCCAGCCACCGGGCGGCTGGTTTTGCTGATCCTGCCGGGTTACTGAGGCATGCAGCCCATGAAACGGATTGGCCAGCTCTACCGGAAAGTCAGAACCGCCAACAATAATGCTGCCCTGATCAATAAAACTGCGCCAGGCATAGGCACCGCGCAAGCGCGCTACGCCGAGGCGATCGCCAGCCATATTTTTATCTGAAGTAGCATGCACCGCCTGCATTGAAGGCAGTACATGCAACGTTTTAAAACGCGGAATATCTTTGGGCGCCACAATTTGCGCATGTTCAATGCGGTGGCGGCCGGCAGCGCGCTGTTCTGGCGTGGCCAGTTGCTCAAAGCGATCTAACGCCAGCCGGTTGGCCCGATCACCTATGGCATGCACGTTGGCCTGAAAGCCGGCATCCATAGTAAGTTTCATAATTTGGGTTAACGCGTCCGGTTGGGTAACCAGCAAGCCGGTCTGGCCAGGCTGATCACTATAATCTGCCAGTAGCGCGGCTCCGCGACTGCCCAGGGCGCCATCGCCGTATATTTTGACCGAGCGTATATCCAGGTAATCTTTCGGGTCGTCGACAATACCCTGGGCCAGCCATTTTGGCAGCTGCGGATCCTTTGCCGATAACATGGCGTACAGGCGCAAGGGCAGCTGGTTATTATCTGCCATTTCCTGATATATATCGGCCAGTTCAGTATCTACACCGGCATCGTGCATGCTGGTAATTCCCAGTGCCAGCAAGTGGCCAAATGCCAGCTTAAGCGCCGCAATTTTATCATCACTGGTTGGCGCCGGAATCTGTTGTTGCACCAGTTGCATAGCGTTATCAATTAACACCCCGGTTGGGTTGCCGTTGGCATCTCGGATAATTTCACCACCTGGCGGGTCCAGGGTATCTTTGCTAATACCGGCAGCTGCCAGTGCTTTGCTGTTAGCCCAGCCAGCATGGGCATCTATCCGCACCAGCCAGACTGGCCGGTCGCTGACGGCTTCATCCAGCAGACTTTTGCCGGGAAACGCTTTGTCGTCCCACAATACCTGATTCCAGCCACGGCCAATTACCCAGGGCGCCTGCGGCTGTGTGGCAGCAAAGCGGGCAACTTCAGCCACGGTAGCCTGCTCACTGCCGATACCCCGTAAATCGGCCTGGTTTAAGTACTCACCCAGGCCCAGCATATGGCCATGACCATCTATTAGGCCGGGCAGCATGGTTTTGCCTGCGCCATCAATTTTCCGGGCTGTCGCGTACTGCTGTAATAGCGCTTTATCGCCCCGGGCCAATACTTTGCCGCTGGCATCATCAAAAGCTAATGCACTGAATGACACCAACTCACGGTCTGCATTAAAGCCGTATCCCTTGATATTATGTACCAGCACCGGTTCCGCTGAGGTCGTGCTGCATGCCAGCACGGCGGCGAGCATAAAAAGTTTGCTGTGTTTCATCGATACCCTTTTTAGTTATCAGTAAGCTTAGGCTGACTATAGCAGCAATATCAGCGGCTTGACATCAGGCGCGGCTGTTGCGCTATTGCCTGCGACCAAAAGCAGCCCGCCAGCTCTTGCAGTGCCTTTACCTGCGCATTCTCAGGCCTTTATTCGTTTCGGGTCAATTTGGCCGGGTTTAGCAACTCTTGCAGTTTCGCTTTACTTAACTCAGTTTGCTCCAACGCGATGTCCAGCACCGGGCGCTGTTCTTTATAGGCTTGCTTGGCAATTTGCGCTGCTTTGTCATAACCAATAACCGGGTTTAAGGCGGTCACCAGTATCGGATTTTTATCCAGTGATTTAGCAATGTTAGGCTCGTTGACTTTAAATTCGCTAATGGCCTTATCGGCCAGCTCTGTGCAGCCATTGCTCAGTAATTCAATACTCTGCAACAGGTTATAACCAACCAGCGGCAGCATAACATTCAGTTCAAAGTTACCGGACTGGCCAGCAACGGTAATGGTGGTATCGTTGCCAATTACCTGAGCAGACAGCATAGCGACCGCTTCAGGGATAACCGGGTTTACTTTACCTGGCATAATAGAGGAACCCGGTTGTAAAGCGGCAAGTTCTATTTCAGCCAGCCCGGCCAGTGGCCCGGAGTTCATCCAGCGTAAATCGTTGCTGATTTTCATCAGTGCCACTGCCAGGGTTTTCAGGGCTCCCGAGCAGGAGACTGCTAGATCCTGCGAACCAATATTAAAGAAAAAGTTGTCACTGGCGCTAAGCTCAAGGCCAGTATCTTTGCTAAGTTCAGCGGCAAAGCTGGATGCGAAGTCGGTGTGGGTATTTACCCCGGTACCTACGGCAGTGCCACCCTGTGCTAATTGTTGCAAGCGCGGCAGTTGCTGCTGCAATAGTTGCTCGGCGTGCGCCAGCTGGCTTTGCCAGGCGCCCAGCACCTGCTCAAAGCGCACCGGCATCGCATCCATTAAATGGGTGCGCCCGGTTTTAACCACATGGCCAACCTGCTGGCTTTTTACTACCAACACCGCCTGAATATGGCGCAGAGCGGGTATAAGCTGGTTATGAATAGCCAGGGCACTGCTTAGCTGAATGGCAGTCGGGATCACATCATTACTGCTCTGGCCGGCGTTAACATGGTCGTTCGGGTGTACTTGCCGGCCCAGTTGCTTAGTGGCCAGGGTAGCCAGCACTTCATTCACATTCATATTAGTGCTGGTGCCGGAGCCGGTTTGAAATACATCTACCGGATAGTGTGCCAGATCAGTGTTGGCTAGCTGCTGTTCTGCTGCATCAATAATGGCACTGGCAATCTCTGGCTGCAGCACACCGAGTTTACTGTTAGCTGCCGCCGCTGCTTTTTTTATATGCAACACTGCCTGAATAAACGCCCGCGGCAGGGTAAGCGGGCTTAGGGTAAAGTTGTTAATGGCGCGCTGAGTCTGGGCCTGATAAAGCGCTTCTGCGGGTACCTGTAATTCGCCCATGCTGTCATGTTCAATCCGGGTGGCCATGGCGAGCTCCTTTTGCTGATCAATGTTTAGGCCTAACGTATAGCATGGGATCCTTTTTACGACATCTCAAGGCCCGCCCCCTTAAGATGTCGCTCGCTATGCTAGGTACTTGCTTAGTAGTTAGCAGGGTACTTGGCCGGCTCACCGGCTTTGGGCAGGGCATTTAAGATAAAGTCACGCAAGTCATCGTTCGATTTTTTTAAATCCTCGGCGCGTAAATACATCATATGACCACTGCGATAGCCTTTGAAACTCATGCGGTGTTTCATTTTGCCACTGGGATCCAGCTGCCACATATTGTATTTGGCATCAAAATAATTGGTGGCACCATCAAAGTATCCTGACTGGGTCAGCACCTGCAAATAGGGGTTCTGGGCCATGGCCTGGCGCAGGTTTTCGCCGGTATTATCATTGGTTCTGTCCCAGGGATGAACCGGGCCGAACATGTTGTATTTAATATCGGTTTTGTAGTTTAGTTCGGTACGCAGGTAATGATTAATCGCCGGGGTAAACGAATGCAGCCACGAGGTCAGTTCTGCCCAGTAGTCAGGCCGTTCACCCACATCGTTTTTATCGATACCCAAATAGCGTGAATCCAGCCGGCCTACGGTCTGGCCTCTGTCGCGCAGCAGCTCTTTCCAGTAATAACTGGTGCTGATATCGAGGTTGCTGCGCAGCACATTTTGCACGCTAATGCCGGAGTAACGGCTTACCTGTTCAGCAATTCGTTGCTTCTCCTCGGTAGTAATCATATTGCCTTTGGCCAGTGCCGGCAGGTACTGGTTAATCGTGAATGCTTCCACTTCTGGCAGAATGTCATACAAATCTTTTTGCTGTAAATCGGCCGCCAGTTTCTGATGGTACCAGGCAGTTGCGGCAAAATACGGCAAGCGGTTGGCGGCTTTAACCGGGCCATCACGGCTGATGCCAATATCGGTAGGAGATACCAGCACCACGCCATTTAAATACATCCACTGCTGATTCTGCAGTGCCAGCGCCAGGCCGGACACGCGAGTGGTACCGTAGCTTTCACCAATTAAAAACTTCGGCGAACTCCAGCGCTGATAACGGCTGACAAAGCTGTTAATCCATTCTGCCAGATAGGTTACATCAGCATTGGTGCCAAAGAACATTTTCTGTTGCTGATCTTTACTGGGCATTTTACCGTCTTTATCCGGTAACACCCGCGAATAGCCGGTATTAACCGGATTAACAAACACAATATCAGCGACATCAAGTACCGAGTGCGGATTGGTTTTTACGCCATAAGGCTGCACCGGGTAGCCTTCGTCATCAACATTCAGGGTTTTAGGACCAGTATAGGCCACATGCATCCACACTGAGGCAGAGCCCGGGCCACCGTTAAATGAAATCAGCAGCGGCCGCTTAGCGGTATCTTTAATGTCCGTGCGCTGATAATAGGTATAGAACAACGTCGCCGTCGGGTTGCCTTCACTGTCCCACACTGGTTGGGTACCGGTATGGGCTTTATAGTTAACTTTTTTGCCATTTATTTCGGTACGATGCTCTGTAACAACCACCGAATCGGCTTCAATCTGAATTTGTTCTGCACTAAGCTGCCAGCTGGCAGTCAGCAGGGCGGCAATCAAGCCACTGAGTTTAATGAAACGCCACATAAAATACTCTCTTGTTTGCAATGTCTTTGATTAATGTAACGTATAACAACCCCGGTCGCGATGCTGGATGCGACTGACAACCGTTTTACAAGATAATCTGGTGATAAACGAGATGAAAATACGAATACTTATTAATTGTATAGTCATGATTTTAAAAGTAATTTTGCTTAAATGTGGCTGATAGCCTAAGCTGTTAGCCATGTTACTGCAAACCGGAGCCCTATTATGCAAGGTAATCCCAAAGTACTTAGTAAGCTAAATGAAGTACTTACCTTTGAACTCACCTCAATTAATCAATATTTTCTGCATGCCCGCATCTACAAAAACTGGGGCCTGAAAGCACTGAATGACGTCTGCTATAAAAAATCGATTAAAGATATGAAGCAGGCTGATGAATTAATTGAACGGATTTTAATGCTGGAAGGCTTACCGAATTTGCAGGCGCTGGGCAAATTGCGGATTGGTGAAGACACCGAGGAAATGCTGCAGTGCGATATGGATTTTCAGCTTGAGCAACTGCCATTGCTACGGCAAGCCATTGCCCTGTGCGAAACCGAACAAGACTATGTTAGCCGCGATATGCTGACTGAGTTACTGGAATATGAAGAAGAACATCTGGACTGGTTGGAAACTCAGCAGCACCAGATTAGTGTAATGGGGCTGGCTAATTATCTGCAAGCTCAGGTAGGAGGCGAGTAATTATGAAAGGTAATCAACAGATCATCGCTGGCTTAAACGAGTTACTTGCTAATGAACTGGCGGCAATGGATCAGTATTTTATTCACTCGCGGATGTACCATGACTGGGGCCTGCATAAATTATTTGAACGAATTGATCATGAATTCGATGATGAAAAAGGCCATGCGTCAAAATTAATTGAACGGATTTTATTTTTGGAAGGGACCCCGGATTTAAAAAACCGTGATGCCATCCATGTTGGTAAAGACGTGCCAACCATGCTGCAGAACGACTTGAACGTGGAATACACGGTGGCCAAACTGCTGAAAAAAACCATGGCGTTGTGCGAAAAAGAGCAGGATTACGTTAGCCGCGACATGTTGCAGCAATTGTTGGACGATACCGAAAATGATCATGCCCACTGGCTGGAGCAGCAGTTAAGGCTAATTAAGCTGCTGGGTCTGGAAAATTATTTGCAATCGCAGATGTAGCGTCGGAACAGACCCGTTTCAGGAAAGCCGGTTACAATAGCCGGCTTTTTTATTACACTCGCTTACACTTTTTGCCGCCGTATCCTTTAGCCCGAGCTGCGGCTTTATGTTAATTTCTTGTCAGAACTTCTAATGAGTATCCACCATGCATAAAAAAGTCATATATTTGCTGCTTAGCGCCAGTGTTATCAGCAGTTTCTGGTTAAGTGCTGCCGATCAATACCATAGTGAGCCGCCGGTTGCTGTGCAACAGCCATATACCATTAGTTCACCCCACGGTGACCGGCAAGACCCCTACTACTGGCTACGCGATGACAGTCGCACGTCGCCGACGGTGCTGGACTATCTGCATCGGGAAAACGACTATTTTGCAAGTTATGCTAAAGCCTATCAGCCATTAATCGACCAGCTTACTGATGAAATTATTGGCCGGATTAAGCAAGACGACAGCTCTGTGCCTTATAGCAAAGGCGATTACAGCTATTACAGCCGTTATGAAACGGGCAAAGAATATCCTGTTTATGCCCGCAAGTCGTTAAAGGACGGCGTTGAGCAAGTCATGCTGGATCTGAACAAGCTGGCGGCGGGCAAAGATTATTACCGGGTAGCAAACTGGCAGGTTAGTCCGGATCAAAATCTGCTGGCCTATCTGGAGGATACCAGCGGTCGGCGCCAGTATACCCTGCAAGTGCGTGATCTACGCACGGGCAAGAATTTGTCTGACGAGCTAACTGGTCTCTCTGGCGGCCTGGCCTGGGCAGCCGATAACCAAACCTTATATGTAATTCAGAATGACCCGGTCACCCTGTTAAGTACCACTGTGCTGCAGCACAAGCTGGGTAACACACCAGCACAGGCTAAAGCTGTCTACCAGGAGCCTGACAACAGCTTTTATTTAAGTCTGGATAACAGCCGCGATGACAGCTATGTGGTTATTACGTCTGAAAGCACCGTATCCACTGAGATCAGAGTGCAGCCGAGCAATCAGCCACAAACGGCGTTTAAGGTACTGGCACCACGGCAACGCGATCTGCAGTATGATGCAGAGCATTATCAGGGCCGCTGGCTGATAAAAACCGACTGGCAGGCTCCCAATTTCCGGCTAATGACCGTGGCTGCTGATAAAATTGGCGACCGTCAGCACTGGCAGCCGTTACTGGCGCATGATGAACAAGTATTTATCGAGGATTTTATTGCTTTTGACAACTATCTGGCCATCAGCGAACGCAGCGATGGTTTGCGCCGGATCAGAGTTATGCCTTGGCAAGCGCCGGATAAAGCGTTCTATGTGGCGTCAGATGAGTCAGCCTATGTTACCCGTTTTGAGATAAATCCAGAGCAAAGTACCGACTGGCTGCGTTACAGCTATACCTCGCTGACCACACCTGACACCGTGTACAAATTGAATATGAAAACCGGTGAAAAGCAGCTATTAAAGCAAACTGAGGTACTGGGTGGCTTTGAGCAAAATAATTATGTTACTAAGCGGGTCTGGGCTACCACCGCTGACGGCGTTAAAGTGCCGGTGTCATTACTGTATCGCAAAGGCTTACCGCTGGATGGTACGGCACCGTTGTACCAGTATGCCTACGGCTCCTATGGCAGCTCGTCTGATCCGTCATTTCGCTCAACCGTATTCTCCCTGGTAGATCGCGGTTTTGTTTACGCCATCGCCCATATCCGCGGTGGTCAGGAGATGGGCCGGCACTGGTATGAAGACGGCAAACTGCTGAACAAGGTCAATACCTTTACCGACTATATCGCCGTTACCGACCATCTGGTCGCCAATAACTATGTGGCAAAAGACAAAGTATTTGGCATGGGAGGCAGTGCCGGTGGCCTGCTGATGGGGGCGGTTGCCAATATGGCACCACAGAAATACCGGGCGCTGGTAGCTCATGTGCCGTTTGTGGATGTGGTGACCACCATGCTGGACGAGAGTATTCCGCTTACCACCAATGAATTTGACGAATGGGGCAATCCGAAACAAAAAGCATATTATGATTATATGCTGGCTTACTCGCCCTATGATCAAGTAAGCAAACAAGCGTATCCGGCTTTGTATGTCACCACCGGCTTATTTGACTCGCAAGTCCAGTATTTTGAGCCGGCGAAGTGGGTGGCAAAATTACGCACTCACAAAACTGATCAGAACCCGTTATTGTTTAAAACCAATATGGAGGCTGGTCACGGTGGTAAGTCGGGGCGGTTCTCCCGCCTGGCAGAATACGCCCAGGAATACGCATTTATTCTGAATTTGTTGGGTATGAAAGAGTAACCACCTGTGGGCAATAAAAAAACCGGGTGCTGCCCGGTTTTTTTGTTGCAAAGCCGCTGAAGCTAGGGGGTTTAGCCAAACCGCCTATACTGACTAAATTGACTACGTGGGAGCAGGTATGAAGCAATTTTTAGTGCAACCACCCTGGTTAACTGGCCGTAAAATATTAGGTAGCTTAATTATTTTAGTGGGTACCGGCTATGCGTTGCAGCAGCTGGTGCTATTGATGCAGCAACAACAAAGCGTCCGGTTTGCGTTCTATGGCGGTATGGTAGCGGCGGCTGCTACTACAGCAGGGGCGTTACCCGCATTATTTTTACAGCGGTTATCCCAAAAGGTGCACGACATTATGCTTGGGTTCGGCGCCGGGGTGATGCTGGCCGCCTGTATGTTTTCATTAATTGTACCGGCGTTAGCCATTCTTGAACAAAGCGGCGCCAGCCAATGGTACAGCTCAGGTAGTGTAGCGTTAGCAATATTACTGGGTGCTGCACTGATGCTGCTGGTAGAACGGCTGGTACCCCATCAGCATTTTATTAAAGAAGAGGCGCGCCTGCGCGGTCTGAAGTTGCGCCGCAGTTGGTTGTTTGTGTTTGCCATAGTGCTGCATAACATGCCTGAGGGGCTGGCCATTGGTGCCTCTTTCGCCAGCGGCGATTTAGCAGCAGCAAAAGCACTGACTACCGGGATCTCCGTACAGGATATTCCGGAAGGTCTGGTGGTGGCGATGGCTTTACTTGCCGTAGGTTACAGCCGCACTATCGCGGTGGCGATGGCCGTGTTATCGGGTTTAACCGAGCCGGTTATGGCAGTTGTTGGCGCCGCGGTCTTGGGTGATTCCAGCGTATTATTGCCATGGGGGTTGGCGTTAGCAGCGGGGGCCATGTTATTTGTTATCAGCCATGAAATGATCCCGGAGTCACATCGGCAGGGTCATGAACTACCGGCTACCACCGGGCTGATGCTTGGATTTGTACTAATGATGCTGCTTGATACCGCTTTGGGCTGAGCAGGGATCTTTGTATGCCAGCTAAAACCGACACATTTTATTACAATCGGCTGGCACGCCATGCCGGCCCTTTACTTGCCTATTGATAATGTTTTTTATTACATTGGGTATCATAAAATTTCACAACTACCTTTACAAAATAAGAATACAGGTATCCTAATGAAAAAATTATTTGTTATCAGTGCTGTAGCACTGGCCGTACTGACGGGCTGCGCCACAGAGCGCAGTGCAGTAACGGCAGAACAACGTATCCAGCAGCAGCTGCCCGGAACGGTAGTGGTCAGCCCGAATGATGAGCGGCAATACAAAACCCTGGTATTGCCAAATAAACTGGAAGTGATTCTGGTGTCCGATCCCACTACCGAAAAATCCGCGGCGTCACTCAGTGTTGGAGTTGGCTTATTGCAAGATCCGATGACCCAGCAGGGGATGGCGCATTACTTAGAACATTTGTTGTTTATGGGAACGGAACGTTACCCTGATCCTGCCTCATACAATGGTTTTATGTCGCAAAATGGCGGTGCTGCCAATGCTTATACCTGGCTGGATATTACCAACTACATGTTTGAAATAAATAATCCATCTTATGATGAAGCGTTGGATCGTTTCTCTGATTTTTTCAAAGCACCATTACTATTGCCAGAATATACCGAGAAAGAACGTAATGCCGTTAATGCAGAGTGGTCGATGCGTCGGGAAATGGACTTTTTTGGCCAGTTTAAGCTAGCTCGCAGTATGTTTGGCGCACACCCGGCCAACCGGTTTTTAATCGGTAACCTGGAAACGCTAAGCGATAAAGAAAACAGTAACCTGCATGCAGAAACCGTCCGCTTTTATCAGCAGTATTATTCCGCCAATACCATGAAACTGTCGTTGCTAAGCAATTTACCACTGGCGGAAATGGAACTGTTAGCCCGCAAACACTTTGCTGGCATTGAAAACAAAGAAATTGCCAAACCGGCGGTAAAAGATGAGCTTAATTATGACAATTTTGGGGCGAAACGCATTCACTATGTGCCAAATGAAGATGTAAAGCAGCTGAGACTAGACTTTACCATCACCAATAATAGCGACGAGTTTGCGGTGAAACCTAATGAGTATATTACCTACCTGCTGGGTTCGGAAATGCCCGGTTCACCTGCTCAGCAGCTAAAAGCCCTTGGCTTAATTTCGTCGTTATCAGCCAGTGCTAATCCAGGTGCTTACGGCAACTATGGCAACCTGACCATTGATATTAGTTTAACCGATGCGGGTATGGCACAGCGTGAAGCCATTATTGCCACCGTAATGCAGTATCTGGAGTTGGTTAAACGAGAAGGGGTGGACAGTAAGTATTTCAGCGAGATCCAAACCAGTCTGGCAAACCGTTTTCGTTTTCTGGAAAAAACCGATGGTTTCGGTTATGTCTCTAATCTGGCCCATGCCATGCAGTTTGTACCGGCTGAACATGCCGTAAATTCCGCGTATCATTACGAGAAGTTTGACGCCGCAGCAATTAACCGGGTGCTGCAGCAGCTAAAACCTGAAAGCCTGAGAGTATGGTATATCAGTCAGCAGGAAGCCTCTGACAGCGAGTTGTACTTCTATGATGGCCGTTACAAAATTACCGACATCAGCTCAGAGGAAATAGCCAGCTGGCAGCAAAGCCCGGTTGCGACCAACTTACCGGCGGTGAACCGCTTGTTGCCTGAAAACTTTGACTTACGCAAGCCGGTACAGGCTGAAAAACCAGAACTGGTGGTGGAAGATAAAGGAATTAAGGCCTGGTTATATCCCAGCCAGGAGTTTGCCAGCCAGCCCCGTGGCCGCTTAACTATCTTTTTGAACAGCCCCGCTGCGCAACAGGATATTAAGGCCAAAGTAATGTTTGCGCTGTGGCAGGATCTCTATAATTTAGAGCAAAGCGTACTGGCAACGGAAGCGTCAGTGGCAGGTATGGATTTAAGCCTGACTGACACCAATGGCTTGCTACTGAATATTGGTGGCTTTACCGACAAGCAACCCCAATTGCTGCAACAGGCGTTGGCAGGATTAACGCCAGATGTCACAGCCGAGCGCTTTAGCCAGGCAGTTGACCGCTATGTGCGCGGTATTCGCAATTTAGAACGGCGTTTCCCATTTCAACAGGCGTTTATGGCATTCAACGGTCTGTATCGCGGCGGTAATTATAATAACGAGCAGTTAATTGCCAGTGCAGAGCAATTAACGGCAGCAGACTTACAGCAGTTTATGCAGCAAATACTGGCTAAGCATCAGGCACGGATTTTTGCCTTTGGCAATTATAACCAGGACGATGTCAGAACCTTGGTCAACACTGTTGCTGCCGCGTTGCCGGCAGAGCGGGCTACAGTGCCTTATACCCGCAGTCCGGTATGGCAGCCAGCACCAGGCCAGGTTATCAGCGTGCAGCAGGATTTAGTGGTGGCTGATGTCGCTATTGTTGATATGCATATCCATCCTGATCCGTCAGTTAAACAACTGGCGCGTGGCCAGCTGTTGCAATCACACTTTTCAAATCAGGCATTTGACATCTTGCGTACTGAAGAGCAGTTGGCTTATGCCGTTGGCGGCGCTGCGGTCAGCATTGAAGACTACACCGGCTTTGGTTTGTATATTCAAACTCCGGTCAAGTCGGTGGTGGATATGCAGCAGCGGTTTGACGCGTTTAAACAACAATATTGGCAAACGCTGCAGCAACTGGATAACGAGGGGTTTGAGCAGTTGAAACAAAGCCTGCTGGTCAGTTTAAAAGAGCCGCCGAAAAATTTGCAGGAAGAAGTGGCGCCGCTGATTAGCGACTGGTATCAGGAGAAGTTTGCCTTTGACAGTAAGCAAAAGCTAATTTCTGAAGTAGAAAAACTGACCCTGGATGACATAAAGGCGTTTTATCAACAGACGTTGCTGAGCAAAGATACCGCCCGTATTTCAGTGCAACTGCGCGGTACTGGTTTTAGTCAGCAGCCTTTTGCAACACTCGAGGGCCAGCAGGTGATTACCGATCTGGCTGAGTTTCATCGGCAAATGAAAACACAGTAGTCCTGGTTTAAGGTAAAAAGCGCAGCTTCGGCTGCGTTTTTTTATTGGTACAGAAAAATAGTTTGAGTAATCACTTTAAACACCTGTTGGTTGTAACCTGTGCTGCTCAGATCCTTTAGCACCTGATATCTGTGCGGCACTGAGCCGCTGTTGTTGAGCACTGCCCGGTATTTAAACAGCGTTGCGTTAACACAGCCGTCTGGCTTACTAAATCCTCAAAAGTACTGCTTGCAATCAGTGACAGCTGTTCTATTTTTGTTCACTGAGTCTGGACAGCATTACCAGTCTGACGAGGGCACTTAAAGCCTTCGCTAATAAAAATAAGATAACGACGAGGATCTGTGATGAAAAAATTAAGCGGGCTGCTTAGTGCAGCGTTACTGGGCGGTTTAGCCGTCAGTTTTAATCTTGCTGCCGCTGTAGGCGGCTATCCGGTAGTGCTGGTGCATGGTTTACAGCCTGACCAGCTGGCCAGCCGGCCCAACGCCACTGAAGTAGTCAGCGACGGTGCCGCATACTGGCAGGCCTATTGGCGCGATCGTGCTGATGTGCGGATTGACTGGCCAGCCCATGAGCGGGTTGCCGGTAAAATTGCCAGTGACTATGTCTGGCCGAAACTACAACAAATGTCACGCAATGGTACCTGTGCTAATGGTTGTATTTTTGTGTCTCATTCCACCGGTGACTTAGTAACCCGTTACCTGATTGATAACCAGGCGCTGTGGCTGCAAAATGCCGGTCTGCAACCCTTAAATATTGTCGCTACCTTTGATTTCGCCGGTGCCGGCGGTGGCTCCGAACTTGCCGATTTAGCCGTTAATGTCGCCAGTGGTTCCGGTTTAATCGACTTCACTTTACGGCTGGCTCTGGCTGCCTGGTTGGGCGAAATACCCAATGCCAGCACAGTTGGTGTGCTGAACGATTTACGGGTAAACAGCGCCCGCCAATTGGCCGCATTTCCTGATAGCCGGGTACCCCGTTTACGCTTTGTTGGTGCTGGCTCAGATTTCCTGGGGACTACCGGTGCATTTTTACCGGGTGAGGATGACGGTGTTGTTGCCAGCCACTCTGCTTGTGGTGCCTCAACAGCCGGTAGTTTTAACAGTTGCTCGCGCAGTGTCGCGTTCGATGGCAAGCTGGCCAGTCAAAGCTATGGGGTGCGTAACTTTATGCCATACCATTATCCATTGCTGATGAGCGAAGGTTACAGCCATGGTGGCTTAATTGAAAACCGGGTACAGGATGAAGTCACTGCGGCGAGCAGCAGCGCCACTTATACCAATAATGACCGCTTGCAGTTTAATACCTATGATGAAACTCGGGGCTGGTGGATTTTCAGTTCACGTTACCGGGTAGTGCGTAACTCAAACAATACCAGTATGTCGGCACTGGTATATCAGGCGGCAAACTAACAGGTATGGTTTAAGCAGTGAAAAAAATCGTCTCTGTAGTACTGGGCCTGGCAGCATTGCTGTCAGGCCTGTGGTTTTTCTGGCCAGCGCCAGTGAAACAAGTGGCGCCGGCGGTTGCTCCGGCAGAATTTACTGAGTCAGTCCAGCCAGCTTCAACGGGCAACACAGCACCCGGCAATGCCCCGACCATTACGGTTACCGAACGGGTACCGGAACCAATCGCAGAAAGCTTTAAGCTGATGGCCAGTGCATATGCCAGTGAGCTTGAGTACCCTGGCTATTCGCGGCCGCTGAGTCCGGATGACAGTCACTTATTAAACCCTAACAACTATGTGCCACAACAGGTACCGCTTGAGGGCGGTGCCAGTGCGGCCATCGTTTTGCCAAAGTATCGCTTCAGCTATCCGGAGCCGATACCGGTAGCTCTGCAGGTTAGTGGCTTAGCCATCCATAGCGTTAGCGTGCAGCTACGCAGTGAGCAAAATGATAAATTGCTTAGCACTGACGCGATGCAAAACACCGCTGGTGCCAGCTCTGGACAAGGGATCCCTGAGCAAAACTGGCAAGTAGAGCTGGACCCGGAAGATAACTGGGATGGACCGCTGGAAGTCAGTGTTACCTTTAGTGCTAATGGCCGTGAGCAAACCCTGAAAACCGGTTTTGTCTATAGCCATCCGGTCGCGACCATTACCGGTGTTGATTCCAGCCGCGGGGCGGGCAGTGATATGCTTATTCCGGTGCAACTTAACGTAGAGCAAGCGGGCTATTACCGGCTGCGTGCTAATTTATTTACCGAAAAGCGTCAACCACTGGCGCTACTGACGACCACCGCAAAGCTCAGTGAAGGTGATACTGAGTTGGTACTTCGCGCCTACAAACCCGTACTGCGTCAACAGGAAGGCCCCTATATTCTCAGTAGCTTTGTGCTGGAGCGCCGGCCCGCAGTACCCGGCGAGCTTACCCGCTATGGCGACAGTGAGCAAAGTGAATATCCGCTTGAGTTCTTTTCGCTCAGCCAGCTCACCGATGAACCGTTTCAGGCCAGCGCTGAAGAGCTGCAACGGCTGCAGTTTTTACAGCAAATGGCTGAACAAAAATAACGTTATTTTGCAGCGCCCATCCGGGCGTTTGCAGTTCAATCTCGCTCTCGTTCTCGTTTAAACCCTCTATTAGTCTATTACGGCGATAAATTTCTACCGAAAATATTTTGTTATACTATAACAAAACAATCAAAAATGTTATAACATAGCAATTTCTCGGTGAGAATAACTCAGGCAGCCGAAAGTGTTGCCAGCGATTGGAATAAAACCGCTACTTTTATGGGGAACAACATGTATAGAAAAACCATTATCGCCAGTGTGGTTGCCGCCAGTTTTTTTGCCAGCCAGGCCATGGCTGAATCTATTTCCGGTGTTATTACTGACGAAAACGGCAAACCAGTGGCCAGGGCCGAAGTGACCGTTGTCGGCGAAAATCAGCGGGTAGTAACCGATGAGCAAGGGCGCTTTACTGTATCCAGCTTACGACCCGGCGAAGCCGAACTGCATGTTGAGGCTCGACGTTTTGGGCATCGGAATTTTCATTTTTCTGTGCCAGAGCAGGGCTTAACTGACGTTAGTCTGACCCTGCTTAGTAGCACTATAGAAGTTATCGATGTTACCGCCAGCCCATTCCATGCCTCGGCTACTGAGTCGTCGTTGCCGGTTAGTGTCTTGGCTGGTGATGCGTTAAAAATGCGTCAGGCATCGACGCTGGGCGATACTCTGAAAAATGAAGTCGGGGTGCATTCTAATTTTTATGGCAATGTGGCCAGCAGTCCGATTATCCGTGGCCTGGATGGCCCAAGGGTATTAATTACCCAAAATGGTTTAGACGCCGGTGATGCGTCTCGGATTGGTCCTGACCACAGTGTTGCGAGCGAGACCAGCACCGCTACCCAGATTGAAGTGTTGCGTGGCCCGGCTACCCTGTTTTACGGTAGCGGCGCTATTGGCGGTGTGGTGAACGTAGTGGATGAGCGCATTCCTACTAATAACACCACCCGTGCTGAGTGGATGCTGCAAGGCGACTCTGTAAGCGATGAGCGACTGGCTTCAGGTTCACTGGTAACTGGTGTTGATAACCTTGCGGTATATGTGGATGGTTTCTGGCGTGACAATGACAGCTACAACATCCCCGGTTTTGCAGAAGCGCAGCCGGATGAAGATGCGGTAAAAGGTCGGGTTGATAATACAGCAGCCACCGCTAAAGGTTTTACTGTTGGCGGTAGCTTGCTACTTGATGATGGTTTTATCGGCGTGTCTTATGGTCGGTTGGATCGCGAATATGGTATCCCGGGCCATTCGCATGGTGGTCATGATGAGCATGCAGGCCATGATCATGGCGACCATGATGAACACGAAGAGCACGGTGCAGAAGAAGAGGTGTACGCCGATTTAAGCCAAAACCGACTGCAGCTACTAAGTGAGCTGAATTCCGCCACTGGTTTTATTCGCTCGGTGAACACCAAACTGGCTTTTACCGATTATCAGCATAGCGAAATTGAAGGCGGTGAAATAGGTACCACTTTTAAAAACCGCAGTCACGAAGCCAGGCTTGAAATATTGCACCGTACTGTTCTTGACTGGCGCGGTGGCTTTAGCCTGCATTATAAATTTAGCGATTTTGAAGCCTTAGGTGAGGAGGCGTTTACCCCACCATCAGAGACCGAAATGCTGGCGCTGGGCTGGGTGGAAGAGCGCCATATTGACAACTGGTTACTGCAACTGGGTGCCCGGATAGAGCGGGTAAGCCTGAATGCGTCAAACCTGACATTACCTGAGATCACTTTGCATGGTCATACTGAACATGAAGAAGCGCACGGTCATGAAGATGAAGCCGGCCATGGTGCATTATTTGATATAAAACAGAATTTTACGCCTTATAGTTTATCGGCGGGTGCGGTATGGGATTTTACCGAGGGCTATAACCTCGGCGTGTCGGTATCGCATTCCCAGCGGGCGCCGTCTGCAGCAGAGTTATTATCATTTGGTCCGCATATCAGCACCGCTTCTTATGAGGTTGGCGCGTTATTCGTACTGGAAGATAACGAATTTGCAATCAGCAATCGGTCGATAAAACTGGAAAAGTCCAACAACCTGGACCTTACCCTGCGCAAGTTCAGTGGTAATACCGGCTTTGTGCTAAATGCGTTTTACAATCGGATAGATAATTACTATTACCTGCAAAATACCGGCTTGTTTGCCGAAGCGCATCATGAAGAGGAACATGAGGAAGCGCCTGCTAATCCGGCAGAGCCAATGGACGAGCATGCTGATGAGTTACCGGTATATTTGTTCGGTGCTGCTGATGTCACGCTGCATGGCTTGGAGGCGCAATATGTCTGGCAGGTTAATGACCCGTTTAAACTGACCTTGCAGGGTGATTATGTGCGTGCCCGCTTGCAAGGCGGCGGTGATTTACCGCGTACGCCGCCACTGCGAATGGCTGCAGAACTGGCTTATGAGCAGGACGCAATCAGTGCCGATATCCGGACAACTCGCTATTTCAAGCAGGATAAAGTTGCCGAAATGGAGCAGGCAACAGCAGGTTATACCTTAATCGATGCCAGTGTCAGTTACCGCTTTGATGTCGGTATGCAGGAGCTGACGGTTTACCTGAAAGGTCAGAACCTGACCGACGAAGAAGCGCGGGTTCATACCTCATTTTTAAAGGATAAAGCACCGCTACCAGGCCGTTCGCTGGCACTGGGTGTACGTGGCCGCTTCTGATACTGATGATATAAATAACTTATATTGACCACGAAAAAAAACCGCTGCCGGCTAAACCCTGCAGCGGTTTTTAATTACGCTAAAAACTCAATTGTTCGCTTATATCAGCGTAAGTCAAAGCGGTCGGCATTCATCACTTTATTCCAGGCGCTGACAAAGTCACTAATAAACTTCTGGTTATTGTCATCCTGCGCATACACTTCAGATAAGGCCCGCAGCTGCGAGTTAGAGCCAAATACCAGATCAACCCGGCTTGCTGTCCACTTCTGCTGACCAGTTTTGCGGTCAAAGCCGTTAAAGCTGTCTGACTTACTGTTAGCTGGCTCCCAGCGGGTTCTCATATCCAGCAAATTAACAAAGAAATCATTGGTCAGCTGGCCCGGCCTGTCGGTCAGAACACCCATTTTGCTGTTGTTGTAGTTGGCATTTAATGCCCGCATGCCGCCAATTAACACGGTCATCTCGGGCGCGCTCAGGTTCAGTAACTGGGCTTTATCCAACAATAACTCTTCAGCGGTAACCGTATATTCCTTCGACAGATAATTCCGAAAACCATCTGCCACCGGCTCCAGTACATCAAAAGAGTCGGCATCAGTTTGCTCGTCACTGGCGTCGGTCCGGCCCGGGCTAAACGGCACGCTAATGTTATTACCAGCCGCTGCTGCTGCCTTTTCTATGGCTGCCGCACCACCGAGCACGATTAAATCGGCCAGTGATACTTTTTTATTACCGCTCTGGCTAGCGTTGAAATCCTGCTGAATGTTCCCGAGCGCCGTCAGCACCTTTTTCAGCTGCTCGGGCTGGTTAGCCTGCCAGTTATTCTGGGGTGCCAGTCGGATGCGGGCACCATTGGCGCCGCCGCGACAGTCTGAGTTGCGATAAGTCGACGCCGATGACCAGGCCGTGTATACCAATTCCTCATTTGATAAACCGGATGCCAGCAACTTGTCTTTTAACTGACGGATATCAGCATCATTTACCAGTTCATAATCTACTGCCGGTACCGGATCCTGCCAGATTAAATCTTCCTCAGGCACTTCCGGCCCCAGATAACGGGATTTTGGCCCCATATCGCGATGAGTTAATTTAAACCAGGCGCGGGCAAAGGCGTCAGCAAACTCCCCGGGGTTCTTGTGAAAATGCTCCGATATCTTGCGATAGGCCGGATCTTCTTTCATCGCGATATCCGCGGTGGTCATCATCAATTTCGCTTTATCGCTGGCATCTTCGGCATCGGGCGCGTGGTCTTTGTCGGCTAGATTGACCGCTTCCCATTGATGGGCACCGGCCGGGCTTTTGGTCAGCTGCCAGTCGTAACCAAATAACACATCAAAATAGCTGTTATCCCACTTGGTCGGGGTTGGGGTCCAGGCGCCTTCAATACCACTGGTAATGGTGTAGCGGCCCATACCGGTTTTAAACTTGCTCTTCCAGCCAAAACCCATATCTTCAAGCGCACCGCCTTCGGGCTCAACACCTACCAGCGCAGCATCTCCGGCGCCGTGAGCTTTACCAAAGGTGTGGCCACCGGCAGTCAGTGCTACCGTTTCATAATCGTTCATGGCCATCCGTTCAAAGGTGTCGCGAATGTCGCGACCCGAAGCGAGTGGATCCGGCTTGCCGTCCGGCCCTTCCGGGTTTACGTAAATCAGGCCCATTTGTACTGCGGCCAGCGGATTGGCTAACTCACGATCGCCTGAGTAACGGCTGTCGGGTTTATCACTGGTTGCCAGCCATTCTTTTTCTGCACCCCAGTAAATATCTTCTTCCGGTTCCCAGATATCGACCCGGCCACCACCAAAACCAAAGGTTTTAAAGCCCATGGACTCCAGCGCCACATTGCCGGCCAGAATAAATAAATCGGCCCATGACAATTTATTGCCATATTTCTGCTTTACCGGCCACAACAGGCGGCGGGCTTTATCCAGATTTCCATTATCGGGCCAGCTATTTAACGGTGCAAAGCGCTGGTTGCCGGTACTGGCGCCGCCCCGGCCGTCAGCGGTACGGTAGGTGCCGGCAGCATGCCAGGCCATCCGGATCATAAAGGGGCCATAATGGCCATAATCTGCCGGCCACCAATCCTGAGAATCAGTCATTAAAGCAGTTAAATCTTGTTTTACTGCTGCTAAGTCAAGTTTTTTAAATTCAGCAGCATAGTCAAAATCTTCCCCGAGCGGGTTCGACTTTTTATCGTTCTGATGAAGAATTTTAATGTCCAGCTGGTTCGGCCACCAGTCCTTATTACGGGTACCGCCACCGCTGCCAGAGCGGGTATTGCTGCCATGCATAACCGGGCATTTTCCACCGCTGCTTGCTTTATCACTGCTCATGTCTTGCTCCTTGTCCTGTGTTTATAAGAAGGGCGTATTGCTAGCCCAAAACATTACCAATGACTATAGACCTGATTATTAAACAATTAAAGCCAGTTTTTACGGCCAGATCAATCGGTTTTATCGATTGAGCTGGCTCGGTTAAACTAATAAAAGGCGGGAAAAACAACAGCAGCAGGCTTGGCATGCGCCATAGCTGATTATCTTAGCGTCACAAACTCCTCGGCACTGGTCGGGTGCAGTGCTACGGTGGCATCAAAGTCTGCTTTGGTCGCCCCCATTTTCATTGCCACTGCAAAGCCTTGCAGAATTTCATCCATCCCTTCACCAATGCCATGTAAGCCGACTACTTTCTCATCTTTGCCTGCGCAAATCAGCTTAAAGCGGCTAAGCGCCCGGTGGCTGGTAATGGCGTTGTACATCGCGGCAAAGCCGGAGCGATAGACTTTAATATCCGCATCACCATATTGTTCGCGTGCCTCGGCTTCGGTTAGCCCTATGGTACCTATGGGCGGATGGCTAAATACCACTGTTGGTATAAGCGAATAATCCATATGGGCATCGGGCAGTGCCGGGTTAAATAAACGCTCTGCCAGTTGCCGGCCGGCTTTAATCGCGACCGGGGTCAGCTGCGCTTCACCGGTAATATCACCGACCGCATAAATGCCTTTAACATTGGTATTCTGATACTTGTCAGTACGAATAAAGCCTTGTTTATCTGATGTTACCCCTGCCGCCTGCAAATTAAGGTTGGCGGTGGCCGGCGCGCGGCCAATGGCCCAGATCAGACAGTCTACCCCGGTAAACGTAATATCATTATCGCAGTACACCGTTAGCGTGCCATCGCTATCTTTTTCGATATTCAGGACATTGGTGTGTTTGTGCAGTTGCAGTTTATCCTGCGACATCCGTTCCAGCAGCATGTCGGTAATATCAGGATCAAAATCGCGCAGTGGCCGGTCATGGCGGATCAGCAAATGGCTGTCGCTACCAAGGGCGTGTAATACCCCGGCAATTTCTACTGCAATATAACCGGCTCCCACCACCAGGGCTTTTTCCGGCCGGCTAGTTAATGCAAAAAAGCCATCAGAGTCGATACCATGCTCCGCACCCGGCACATTAGGAATTAACGGCTGACCACCCGTAGCGATGGTGATATGGTCGGCGGTGATCTGCTCACCGTTTACTTCTACCGTGTTAGCATTAACAAAGCGGGCGAAACCCTCGATATACTCGACGCCATTATTTGCAAAACCACGCTGATAACCGGCATGAATACGCTCAATATAGGCTTCACGGTTTTTCACTAAGGTGGCCCAGTCAAAACCGTTTTCTGTCAGGTTAAAGCCGTAGTCGGCGCTATATTTAATCGCTTCAGCAATATGGGCACCGTACCACATCACTTTTTTAGGTACGCAACCCACATTAACGCAGGTACCGCCAATCGCTTTTGCTTCGATCACTGCGGCACTGGCGCCCCGCATAGCGGCTCGGTTTGCTGAGGCAATACCGCCACTGCCGGCGCCAATTGCCAGATAATTAAAATGCCGTGCCATAAACCTGCCCTTATTTTTTTCAGATTTTAATACTATGCCAGATATAAGACTGTCCCGGGCTAAAAACAAGCTTGGTTATGGGGTAAAGCACGACGAGCGGCTGCAAAGTACCTTGACAAATGGCCGTTACAGCCCAACATAAACAACATTAATTAAAGTCATCCGCAGGACCTTTTATGTCAGATTCTATGTCGCAGCAGCAAACCGTAGCAGCAAGTAGTAACCCGTTACTTACTTTCACCGATTTACCGCCATTTTCACAGATTAAACCTGAGCAGGTAAAACCGGCAGTAGAAGCCGCCATT
>NZ_JBFJPY010000006.1:0-68982 GCF_041616895.1 Arsukibacterium sp. | reverse complement strand
TTTAGGTCAGCTGCTGGCGTTACCTACGGCAGAGCTGGCACGACGTTTTGACAGCCAGTTACTAAGCTATCTTGGCCGCTTGCGGGGTGATTATTATCATGCGCTGGAGTATTTACAACCTGCCGCTGGCTTTAGCCGCTATTTGGAATTGCTGTTTGACATCACTGACAGCACGGTGCTGGCCAGGCCCTTATTAAAACTATTACAACAACTGGAGCAGCAACTTTGCCGTGACAACAGTCAATGTCATCGGCTATTAGTAACCCTGTTTTTCCGGGACAATCCTCCACTAAAGCTGACGGTGGGGTCGGCCCAAGGCGAATATAAAGCGGCTGCCTGGCTGCAGTTATGTCAGCTACAACTTCAAGCTCAGCCTTTACCGGAGCCGGTATATGCTCTGCAACTGGATGTTGATGTGTTTAGCGCTCAGCAGTGGTCTACTTCAGCTTTATTTGAACAACATCATGCCAGTATGTCGGCGTTGCAATTGTTATCATTACTACAGGCCCGTTTAGGTCGGGCTGCCGTTAGCGGCTTAACGATTATAAACCAGCATTTACCTGAGCATGCCAGCCAGCGCAGCCTGCCGCTGCTAAAAGGCGATTTAGCTGACTACCAGACTAAAGCCCAGCTTCAAGCTCAAGTTCAAGTTCAAGCACAAGCGTTAGCGCTTCGCCCGGCATTTTTATTCACTGAACCCCAGCCCCTGACCGAAGCAGTTACCATTAATCAGGGGCCGGAACGCTTGTGTCCCGATGGCTGGCAATTAGCGGCGCAGCGTGACTATTTTATTGGTCACAATCAGCAGGGCCAATGGTTATGGTTATACCGCACTGCCAATCAGCAATGGTTTGTGCATGGCTTATTCAGTTAAGCGCGGAAGAAGCCATGAATTACGCTGAATTGTTTTGTCAGAGCCATTTTAGTTTTCTGCAGGGTGCGTCTTCTCCTGCTGAACTGGTTACCCAGGCTGCTGCCCTGGGCTATCAGGCGCTGGCTATTACCGATGAGTGCTCAGTAGCCGGGGTAGTGCGGGCGTATCGTTGTATTAACGAGCAACAACTGACGCTGAAATTAATTGTCGGCAGTATGTTTAAACTGGATAAGTTGCAACTGGTGCTGCTATGTCCCGACAAAGCAGCCTATAGTGAGCTTTGCCGGGTCATTACCAACGCCAGGCGGCGAAGCAGTAAAGGCGACTACCAGCTAACCGAATGGGATCTGATGTCGGTTAAGCACTGTTTTATTTTATGGTTACCCAGTGCTGATGCCGACAGTGATCAATACTGGGCAAAGTGGCTGCAAAAGTATCATACTGGTCGGCTATGGCTGACGATGCGCCGGTACTTAAGCCATAACGAACAGGCGCTCAGTGATTATTGTCAGCAGTTAGCTTCGCAATACCAACTGCCGCTGATGTGCTGCGGTGCTGTACTTATGCACGTGCCAGAGCGCCTGGCATTGCAGCACTGTGTTAGTGCTATCAGAGCGGGTAAACCCATTCGGGAACTTGGCCGTGAACTGCTCAGTAATGCTGAGCGTGCGCTAAGGCCCTTAGCCAAGCTGGCAAAATTATTTCCGCAAAATTGGCTTAGCGAAACCAGCGCTATTGCTAAGCGCTGCAGTTTTAACCTTAGCGAGCTTAAATACCAGTATCCAGCTGAGCTGGTGCCTGAGGGCGAAACGGCCAGCAGTTACCTGCAAAAATTAGTGCAACAGGGCAGTAAAAAACGTTTTGCCGATGGCGTTCCGCCACGAGTACAGGCATTAATTGATAAAGAGCTGACCCTGATCCGTGAGCTTAACTATGAATATTTTTTTCTGACCATTCACGATGTGGTGCAATTTGCCCAAAGCCGCAATATTTTATACCAGGGCCGTGGTTCAGCAGCCAATTCAGTGGTGTGCTATTGCCTGCAGATCACCGCAGTAGATCCTCGCCAGATACAGGTGTTATTTGAGCGTTTCTTATCTAAAGAGCGACAAGAGCCGCCGGATATTGATGTTGACTTTGAGCATGAACGACGCGAGGAAGTCATTCAATATTTATATCAGAAATATGGCCGGGAACGAGCCGCTCTGGCAGCAACGGTAATCAGTTATCGCTTTAAAAGTGCCTTACGGGATGTGGGTAAAGCCATGGGCTTACCAGTAAGCCAGCTCGATTTTCTGATTAAAAATATTCAGCGGCGCAACCCTGCTACCCCTTGGCAGCAGCAGTTGGGCGCCCTTGGGCTGGACAGTAACAGCCAGACCACCCGCCAATTGGTGCAGTTAGTAGACGAGCTGCGTGGTTTTCCACGCCATTTATCGCAGCATGTAGGCGGTTTTGTGATTTCAGAGGGGCCACTGTACGAGCTGGTGCCGGTAGAAAATGCCGCCATGGCCGATCGCACCGTGATCCAATGGGATAAAGACGATTTAGAAACGCTGGAGCTGTTAAAAGTCGACATACTGGCACTGGGAATGCTAACGGCTATTCGCAAGTGTTTCAGTCTGGTGCAGCAGCATTATCATCGGCCGTTAAGTATCGCCTCGATTAATGCGCTGGGTGATGATCCGGCAGTGTATCAAATGATCCAACATGCCGATACCGTCGGTTTATTTCAGATTGAATCGCGGGCGCAAATGAGTATGTTACCGCGCTTAAAGCCAGCGTGCTATTACGATTTAGTGGTGCAGATTGCCATAGTGCGGCCGGGGCCAATTCAGGGTGACATGGTGCATCCGTATTTAAAAAGACGCAATGGCACAGAGTCGGTCAGTTACCCATCAAAAGAGGTAGAGCAGGTGCTTAGCCGCACCATGGGCGTGCCTATTTTTCAGGAGCAAGTGATTGCCCTGGCCATGGTGGCTGCTGGTTTTAGTGGTGGCGAGGCTGATCAGTTACGCCGGGCGATGGCCAGCTGGAAAAAAACCGGTGAGCTGTTGCAGTTTAAAGACAAGCTGATTAACGGCATGCTAAACCGCGGCTATCAGCTGGAATTTGCCGAGCGGATTTATCAGCAAATTTGTGGTTTTGGCGAATACGGTTTTCCGGAGTCGCATTCAGCCAGCTTTGCGGTGCTGGCGTATATTTCTGCCTGGTTAAAACATTATTACCCGGCGGCGTTTTATACTGCACTGCTCAACAGCTTACCTATGGGTTTTTACAGCCCTTCGCAATTGTTACAGGATGCAAAAAGGCACAATGTTGCGGTGTTGCCGGTATGTGTTAATGGCTCATTCTGGGATTATGATTTACAGCCGCAGCCGCAGCCGCAGGAATATGCCATCCGTTTGGGGTTACGTCAGGTCAAAGGGTTAAGTGCAGCTGGAGCTGCGTTATTAATTCAGCACCGGCCGGCGGCAGGGTATCGCCAGCTTAGTCAGTTACGTCAGACGGGGTTAAACCGGGCTGATTTACAGGCGCTGGCCAGTGCTAATGCCTTGGTCGCAATAAGTGGCGACAGGTACAATAGCCGCTGGCAACTATTGGATAAACAGCACAGCCTGCCGCTGTTTGCAGATGAAACAGAATGTAACCTAATCGCTGCAGCTGTCGAAACCGTCAAGACAGAAACGCGCTCGGCGGTAGCAGAAGCTTCGTCAGACTATAACCTATCGACACTGCAATGTGGTCAGTTAGCTGCACCTACCGCGATAGAGGAAGTACTGGAAGATTATGCCGCCACTGGCCTGAGCTTGCAGCAACACCCGATAGCGTTACTGCGCCAGGCGGGTAAATTGCCGCGCTCAGTTCCTGCTGCCGCATTAACTGAGGTGCGACATAAAAGTCCGGTACGGATTAGCGGTCTGGTTACGCTGCGTCAGCGGCCCGGTACTGCTACTGGCGTGACTTTTTTATCGTTGGAAGATGAAAGCGGCACTGCCAATGTGGTGGTGTGGCTTGCTACCGCACAGGCCCAGCAGCAGGCGTTTTTAACCGCGCAAATACTGCAGGTTGATGGCATTTTAGAGCGTGAAGGGGAAGTGACTCATGTCATTGCCGGTCGCCTTACCGATTTAAGCGCTGAGCTGTCCACGTTTGCCAGCAAGTCGCGGGATTTTCATTAGCGGCTATTTGGCTATCACATTATTAACTTAGCCAAATAATCTGCTACAGTGCCGGCGTTAAATTGTATTGGGGCATCATATCAGTGTTAATTCCCTATCTATCGCTCTTTGCCAGCGGCTTTGTTGCCGCAACCTTGTTACCTGCTTCGTCAGAACTGGTATTACTGGCGTTGCAGCAGCAGGGCTATGCCGTTTTCGGGCTCTGGCTGGCAGCTACCAGCGGTAATACGTTAGGTTCTTGTGTTAACTGGTATTTGGGTAAAGAGTTATTGCGCTTTCAACATAAGCGCTGGTTTCCGGTCAGCCCGGCGCAGTTAGCCAAAGCCGAAACGCAGTTTAAGCGCTATGGCAGCTGGAGTTTGCTGCTGGCCTGGTTACCCATAGTGGGCGATCCGCTTACTCTGGTAGCCGGTACATTAAGGGTCCGTTTTAGCTTATTTCTACTGCTGGTTACCCTTGGCAAAGGTGCTCGCTACGCCCTGCTGCTATTTCTGGCTGCCCAGCTGGGGTAAATGGTTTTTCTGTTGGCTTTATACGGGCAGATCCGTCATCATTAGCACACTTTTTATATTTGCGGGAAACCATTATGGAATATCAATTAAGCCCTGAAGAATTAAACCGGATTGTGGCGCTGGATGCCGAGCAGCGATACGACTACTTTATCCAGGCCGTGGCCGATTTAGAAGAAATCTGGATTTTAACTGATGAAGAAGGTTTTGTGCTGGTAAGCGCCGAAGAAGAGCGCTGCATTCCGGTATGGCCCCATGCTGAACTGGCACAGCAATGGATTGAAGGGGAGTGGCAACACTGCACTGCCAAGTCGATTGATGTAAAAACCTGGCTGGATAAATGGACTTCAGGTTTAATTGGCGATGATCTGGCTATTGCCGTATTACCCGATGCAGATGGCCCGGGCGTAGTTGTGATGCCAGATGAATTGTCTGAAACCTTAATTGATGAAATGAGCGACGACGCCTGAAGCTAAGGCGCTCGCTTTTGACACAATAATTATTGTATCAATTCGTTGCCGGTGGTATTACCGCCGGCAAATGCCATTAAGTTGTCACTGGTAATACTGCTAATCTGCTGTAATGCCTCTTTGGTAAAGAAGGCCTGATGGCTGGTGATCAGCACATTGGGAAAGGTAAGCAGCCGTTTAAACACTTCATCATCTATAACTTGTTCAGATAAATTTTCAAAAAAGATATCCGCTTCCTGCTCATAGACATCTAGCCCCAGATAACCAATTTTCCGGCTTTTTAAGCCCTCAATGACGGTTTTTGTATTAACCAGGCCGCCGCGGCTGGTATTAATCAGCATGACGCCATCGCGCATTTTTGCCAGCGAATCACTATTGATCAGGTGCCTGGTGGCCGGGTTTAACGGACAGTGCAGACTAATAATATCACTCTGGGCATACAGCTCGTTCAGGCTGACATAATGTCCTGCCAGCTCTGCTGCCGGCTCAATGTCATAACATAATAGTTTGCAGCCAAAGCCTTTTAAAATATGGCTGGTAGCCAGCCCAATACGACCGGTGCCAATGATACCAACGGTTTTGCCGTGCATATTAAAACCCAGCAGGCCGTCGATAGCGAAGTTATCATCTCGTACCCGGTTAAAGGCTTTATGCAATTTGCGGTTTAACGTTAGCATCATTGCTACGGTGTGCTCCGCTACCGCTTCAGGTGAATAGGCCGGTACTCGGGCAATCCGGATACCTAACGCTTTGGCCGTATCCAGATCCACATTGTTAAAGCCGGCACAGCGCAGGGCAACCATTTCAATGCCCATTTCTGACATTTGCTGCAATACCTCTGCTGATAACTCATCGTTTACAAAGGCGCATATCGCATGACAACCCTGAGCTAACTTCACATTCAACGGGTTTAAGCGACTATCAAAATAACTGAATTGCAGGCTCCGATCCGCCCACTGCGTAAAGCCGTCCTGATCGTATTTTTTGGCACTGAACACCGCAACTTTCATCTGTTACTCCTTGCATGCAACCCGTTAAGTTAGGCTAAGTGTAAATCAGCTGACATTGCGATAATTAGCGCCAGATCAAAGTTACAGTAAATCTTCTACTGCCTGCGCAATGCTGGCCGGTTTCGTGCGAGGAGCAAAACGTTTTACGACATCGCCTTGTTTATTAATTAAAAACTTGGTGAAATTCCACTTAATGGCACGGGTTTTTAACAGGCCGCGGGCACTGTCTTTTAAATGCTCGAATAAGGGCGCCGCTTTTACGCCATTCACATTAATTTTAGCCATAACCGGAAAGCTTAAACCATAGTTTAGCTGACAAAACTGCTGAATATCGCTGTTGTCACCAGGTTCCTGACCGCCAAATTGGTTGCAGGGAAAGGCTAAAATTTCAAAGTTGCGATCTTTATACTGCTGATACAATGCTTCTAATTGCTGGTACTGCGGGGTAAACCCACATTGACTGGCAGTATTAACAATAAGTAGTACTTTGCCGCGGTACGATGCCAGATCCACTTCCTGTCCCTGGCCATTTTTAACTGTAAACTGATGAATATTGGTCATTCTGCTCCCCGATATTGCTTTAAAGTTTGTTATACGTTCTGATTGTTGGATCCGTCTTTCTTTTCCCTGACTTAGTTTGTAAGCTAACAGCCTATCATTTCACAGCAATAAGTCATTTTTATGTCAATTAAAAGCAAAGGTAAAGTCGCCTTTATTGGTTTGGGTGTCATGGGCTACCCGATGGCCGGTTATTTACAGCAAAAAGGCTATCAGGTGTGTGTGTATAACCGCACCACAGCAAAAGCAGAGGCCTGGGTTAGTCAATATGGTGGCAGCCACGCCGTTACTCCAGCTTTGGCTGCTAAAGATGCGGCATTGGTGTTTTTATGTGTTGGCAATGACGATGACGTGCGCTCTGTAACTTATGGTGACGACGGTGTGCTGGCCACCATGGCGGGGCAAAGCGTGTTAACAGATCATACGACGGCCTCAGCAGAGTTAGCCCGTGAGCTGCACGCGGCCTGTTTAGCCAAAGAAGTTGGTTTTTTAGATGCGCCGGTATCCGGTGGTCAGGCTGGCGCTGAAAACGGCGCCTTAACCGTTATGCTCGGCGGCGATGCCAGCGATATGGCTAAGGCAGAAGCTGCCATTATGAGTTACTCCCGCTGTGCCAAATTGCTGGGGCCGGCCGGTTCTGGTCAGTTAGCGAAAATGGTTAATCAGATTTGCATCGCCGGAGTAGTACAAGGCCTTGCTGAAGCACTGAATTTTGCCCAGAATGCCGGCTTAGATGGTGCGGCGGTTGTTGAGGTCATTTCTCAAGGCGCGGCGCAGTCCTGGCAAATGCAAAACCGCTATAAAACTATGCTTGATGGCAAATATGATTTTGGCTTTGCGGTCGACTGGATGCGTAAAGATCTGGGTATCGCCTTAAACGAAGCGCGCAAAAATGGCAGCCATTTACCACTGACCGCCTTAGTTGATCAGTTTTACAGCGAAGTACAACAACTGGGCGGTGGTCGCTGGGATACTTCCAGCTTGCTGGCCAGGTTAAAGCGCTGAATATATTGTAAATAACTAAGCTTTTTCTTGATAAATTTTGTGGCATTCGCCAAGATGTCAGCGTTTTTATTTTCGGTAAGATATAATTTTTGAAGCAAACCAGCATTATTGACAACAAAATTGGTATTCAATTGCCAGAGGGCGTTAGCCTTACCCTGGTGCCTGCGGGCATCGCGGTAAGAACGGCAGCTTTTATTATTGATTTTATTTACCGGGCCTTACTTTTCATAGCTGCGGCGCTGGTATTGGGTCAGGTAGGCCAGGCCGGTGAAGGGATCCTGCTGGTAATATTGTTTGTTCTTAACTGGTGCTACTACATTTTTTTCGAATATCGCACCGGCAGCTCTCCTGGCAAACGAAAAATGAACCTTAAAGTGGTGGCCGATAATGGCTTACCTGCCGGATTTTCCGCTATTGTCCTGCGTAATTTGCTGCGCCCGGTCGATATGCTGCCGCTGGGCTATGCCCTGGGCTTAGTATCGATGGTATTAAGCCAGAACTTTAAAAGACTGGGAGATTGGGCCGGTGGCACTATGGTGGTTTATCAGCAGCAGGTACTCCCCCTACCAAAGATCACCGGACAGGCATTAACTCAGGCACCGCAACCGCTGGCCAGTTCAGAGCAGGCAGCAGTATTAGATTTCTGGCTACGCCATGCCAGCTTATCTGAACAACGACAACAGGAGCTGGCGGAGTTACTGATTAGTGCACTGGATATTGAAACGGATGACAAGGTGGCTTATCTCTGTGCCCTGGGCGCCTATTATGCGGGTGAGAAAGCATGAAACAGTCGCAGTTTGTTAAACAGCGCGAGCCACTATGGCTGCAGCTGGAACAAGAGCTGAACGCTGGCAGCTTTGCCCGCCCTGAGTTATTTCCTGCGACGTATCGGCAACTGTGCAGCGATTTAAGCCTTGCCCGCAGTCGCCAGTATAGCCCGTTACTAATTGACCGGCTTAATCAGCTGGTTGCCGCAGGTCAGCATTATTTATATCAGAATAATCAACCGGTCTGGTTTGAGCTACGCCAGCTCATCGGCATTCGTGCGCTGGAGGCTTGTTATCAGTTTCGCCGCTGGATCTGGCTTAACTTAGTGTTGTTTTATGGCTTAGGGCTGGCAGCAGCCTTATTTGTCTGCAGTTCTGCTGATAATATAAATTATTTTATGTCAGTTGCCGATCTGGAAAAGTTTACTGAGATGTATGATCCCGCCAGCAGCGGAGCCGGACGTAACGCGCAGTCTGATGTCCTGATGTTTGGCTTTTACATTTACAACAATATTGGTATTGCTTTTCAAACCTTCGCCGGTGGCATGTTGTTATGTGTTGGCGCGCTATTTTTTATCGTTTATAACGGCCTTTATCTGGGGGCTGTTGCCGGTCACATGATTAATATGGGCTTTAATGAGCCTTTTTTCTCGTTTGTAATTGGTCATGGTTCCGTTGAGCTGACCGCCATTGTGTTAAGCGGTGCAGCAGGCTGCCGACTCGGATTTAGCCTGCTGTCACCCGGCATTTATAAACGCTTTACTTCGTTAAAACTGGTGGCCCATCAGGTGATGCCAATAGTGGTTGTCGCCTTTGTTATGCTGGTCCTGGCTGCAGGCATTGAAGCGTTCTGGTCACCCCGTCTGTTGGCTGCTGAAATAAAGTATACGGTGGGGGCATTCTGCTGGGCGGCAGTGTGTTACTGGTTGTACCGGGGGACCGTGCTTGGACGTTAAGCAGTTAATTATTGAGCCTCAGGTTCGCAGCCCCTGGCAGGTTTTCGATCTTGCTGTGCGTTGCTATCGGCTAATGTGGTGGCCGCTTTGTTTATTGTGGTTAACCGCAGCAATCCCGCTGGCGCTGCTGCTAGCAATTGTTGTCGATCCGTGGCTGGCAGGTTCAATCGTCTGGCTGGCTAAACCCTTACTGGAGAGACCTTTGCTGCATTACATCAGCAGGGCGGTCTTCTCAGAGCAACCCGCCATCAGGTCATGCTTTAGCGCACTTCGAACCGGCGGTTGGTGGCAGGCGCTTCTCAGTGTCACCTGGTATCGTTTTGCCTGGCGGCGGGCATTTCTGGCTCCGGTGTTATTACTGGAGCAGCAAAGAGCAGAAGCCCGTCAGCAGAGATGCAGAACGTTAACGCGTCTGTATAACGACCGCCAGGGGTTCTGGCTGGCTTTTTGTGTGCATCTTGAACTGTTAATTTTGGTTATGATGCTGTTGCTCGGTTACAATTTTCTGCCTGCAGCGCTGGCACCGAACTTGCTCAGCAGTTTGAGTTTGTTAGAGAGCGGTGCTGGCGGTTATATCATGCTGTTTGCAACGCTGGTGACCTACAGTTTAGTGGCTCCGCTTTTTGTTCTGGGTGGCTTTTTGATGTACATCAATCGCCGCATTGTCCTTGAAGCATGGGATCTGGAGTTAACATTCCGCAAAATAGCGTTGCGCCTGCAAGCCATCACCTCCGTGGCGGTCATGCTGTTGTGTGTAACTCTTGCTACATTTCCTCAATCTTTACTGGCGGAACAGCAGCATATTCCAAACATTAGGCAAGCAACGGATAGCGAAAACAGCACCAAAGCTACGTTAGAACAGCCCGGCGACAGCAATCTGGAAACTGTGGCAACTCCGCTGTACAGTGCGGAATATAAAGCTGAGATAGAACAACAGATTGAACAGATATATCAGCAGCACGAGTTGCTGGATTATCGTACCCGCTGGGTGATTGAAACCACCGAAGAAGTACAAACCGACAACAGCGACTGGCTTGGTATTTTAAGCGTTATCGCTGATAGCCTTGGGGTGATTGGCTGGGTATGTATTATCGCGCTTACCCTGGGTTTACTGTATTGGTTATTCCAGAACTATCATCGGTTAATTCAGCCTTTTAGCAACAAGGCGCTGCCAGCCGCACCAACCATTCCAATGATGTTCGCTGATTTACCTGCCGACATCGACAACGATGATTTACTGTTGCAGGCGGCAAAATTTCAGCAAACCGGTAACGCCCGGTTAATGGCGGCGTGCTTACTGCGTTTTGCCTTGTATTATGTGCAACAGCATTATTCGATAAAGCTTACCGCGACGATGACAGAGCAAGAGTGTTTACGCGCGATTAGCCAGAATACACCTGAGAATATCAGCCTAACCATGGCCCGGCTTATTGATTTATGGATAGCTATCGCCTGGGGGCATCAGCAGTTGACACTCGATAGTCTTGGTAGCATTTTGCAGCAGCTAAATGTCTGGCAACAGGAGCAAAGCCCCCGATGAAAAAATGGGTTCTGGCTGGTGCTGCCGCCTTGCTGGTGTTTATTATCTGGCGTGTTAGCCAGGGGCAATGGCAACAGATTACCGAAGAGAACGGCCTGAGCAGCCAGGCTGTTAGTCAACCGTGGTTTGCCACTGCACAGTTGTTACAGCAACACGATGGATCTTTGACTGAGATTTCTGATAGCACTGAGCTGCAAAACCTGCTGAATTTGGCACAGGCATCTGAACGTATCATCGTTATCAACGAAAATCTGCTGCGCTTTCAGCCCGAGTTAGCGCAGCCCTTGCTGGAATGGACCCGCTCTGGCGGACATCTGGTGTATCAGCTATCTGCTGAAAACCGCCACCAGCTTGCCAATAACCGCTTGGTTGCGGCTTTTGCGATTAATATTTCAGCGGCAGAAAGTCAGGTGCAACAGTATTGGCACCGTTTTGTCAGATCCACTTTTGTTGAGGCCACTGCTGAGTTTGGGCAAGGTGTGCTGAACGTAGCGATGATGCCAGACTACCGCATTGAACAGTGCGACAACCCGCTAGTGACTATTGTCGGCAAGCAGAGGCCGCAGGAGGGTTATATCGCGTGCCAGTTTGCTTCTGATAGCGGCAAAGTCACGTTCACCAGCCAGACGGTGTTTATGCATAATAGCTTGTTGGATAAAGCTGACAATGCCTTGCTTACCCTCTCGCTGGTCGGTAACGCCAACCAGATGGTCGTGACTCGGGATCCGGGGACATTACTGTGGTTTCAGCGGCTCTGGTTTTGGAACTGGCCGGGCTGGTTATTACTATTACTGACATTTTCATTGCTAATCTGGCGAGTTGTCCAGCGCCTTTCACCCCCTGAGCAGCTACTCACTACCCGGGACAATGTATTTGAACATCATCTTTATGCCTGTGGTAATTTTCTGGATAAAAGAATGCCAAATGAATGGCTTAAGCAGCTATTAATGCAGGATATTCTGACGATTTGTGAACGGCGTTATCCCGGGTTTTCACGGCTAGCACAGCACGATCAGCAGCAGTTAATCGCAAACTGGTGTGGGCTGTCATTGGCGCAACTTAATCATTTCTTAACTCAGCCCTGGCCAGCCAGAGCCTTTGATCTTGCTGAGTATATCGGGTTCTGGCAAAAAATAAGGAAAGCAATATGACAGAGTTAGGTGTGCAGCAGACTGAGCAAATTCGTCAAACCATCTCGGCGATCAGACAGAACATTCAGCAAGTTCTGGTAGGGCAGCATGAGATTGTAGATGATGTTATTGCTGTGCTGCTCGCGGGTGGCCATGTGCTACTGGAAGGAGTGCCAGGCCTTGGCAAAACCTTATTGGTAAGGGCCTTAGCGCGTTCTGTGGATGTTGAGTTCAGCCGGATCCAATTTACACCCGATTTGATGCCATCTGATGTGGTAGGGCATAGCCTCTATAATATGAGCAAGGGCGAATTTGAACTGAAAAAGGGGCCTGCCTATACCAATATTTTACTGGCCGATGAAATTAACCGGGCACCCGCCAAAACTCAGGCAGCATTATTGGAAGTGATGCAGGAGCTGCAAATTACCATTGATGGCACCAGCATGAAGCTTGAGGGCCCGTTTATGGTAATGGCAACCCAAAACCCGTTGGATCAGGAGGGGACTTATCCGCTGCCTGAAGCCGAGTTAGACCGTTTTATGGTGAAACTAAAGTTGGGATACCCCAGCCTTGAACATGAATTGCATTTATTGCTGCTCAATACCGCCGGTGAATCAAACGAATCACAGGTGAGTGGGCTAAAAACGGTGATTAGTCGCAGCGAGCTAATGACAATGCGTAACCAGGCCACCCTGGTTCTGGTTGATGAGAAGTTGTACCGGTATGCGCTGGATATCGTCAGAAAAACCAGAAGCTGGCCTGGTGTGCTGCATGGCGCAGGGGTAAGGGCCAGTATTAATATGATTAAGCTGGCCAAGGTTAGGGCGCTGATGAATGGCCGGGAGTTTGTGATACCGGATGACATAAAACTGTCTGCAAAACCCATTTTACGTCACCGGATCATTTTATCCGCAGAAGCAGAGTTAGAAGGCACCAATGAAGACGATATTATCAGCGCTATCCTAATGAAGACTGAAGTGCCCCGCGAATGAAACCGTTGATTGTGCGTCCGTCAAACCGACTGTTGCTGGCGCTGGCAGCTTTGGTTGTGCTGAGTATTGTGCTAAAGGTTCTGGATAGTAGCCAGGCGTTACAACTGGCTGCGCTAGGTGGACTTTCCGGATTGATCCTCCTTAAAGGGGGCCGCGACTTTACCCGGCTAAGGCGTTTACCGCCACTAACCGTGCAGCGGCAGTTACCCGATAACCTTAATCTGAACTGCGAATTTCCTTATCAGCTGATTATTGAAAACCACACTGAACACACGCTTGTAATCAGTGCCGCCGAGAGAATGCCAGCGCATTGGCTTCGGCAGCCGCGTCAGTTTTACAGCCGGTTGGCCGCAAAAGAAAAACTGAAGTTTACTTATCAGGTTAAACCCAACCGGCGCGGCCTGGTAGAGCTGACAGGTACCGATTTACGTGTACAGCTGCCCGGTGGCTTTTGGCAACGCAGATGCCATGTTCCGGCACAGCAGCAGGTAAAGGTGTATCCTGATTTTTCGGTTCTGATGAAATCCCCGGCGCTCAGTGGTGTTGGCAATTTACCAGTGCCTGGGATTAAAGTATTTAATAAGCGGGGCACTGGCACGGAATTCCGGCATCTGCGCGAGTATCGACTGGGCGATAGTCAGAATCAGATTGATTGGCAAGCTTCCAGCCGGCGTCAGAAACTGATCGCCAGAGAATTCCAGGAAGAACAAAGTCAGCAGGTTATCGTCATGCTCGACAGTGGCCGCAGAATGCTTGTCGAGACGGAGGTTGGCACTCATTTCGATGCCGCGTTAAGTGCAATTTTGTTATTAGCGCATTCGGTTCTGAAAAATGGTGACTGGTTTAGTATGCAGTCCTTTGGTAAGACTGAGCGCTGGTTACCCAATGTCAGAAGTGTCCGGGATATTTCTAAAGTAATGCAGCATTTCTATGACTTATATCCGTCAGATATCAGCCCCGATTATTTGGTTGCTGCCAGACAACTTATTTCTAAAAAGCCAAAGCGCGCCTTGGTGTTAATAGTTACCACCTTACAGGATGAAGATTTTTCTGATTTATTACCTGCTGTTCGCTTGTTACAGCAACATCATCTGGTAGGGGTAATTCACATTGAGAACGAAGCTATTCGCCAACAGTTATTTCAGGGGGTAAGTGACACGATTCAGGCTAAAAGTTATCTTGGTGCTATTCAGCTTAATCAGCTGTTTCAGCAGAACTGGCAACGACTGCAAAAAGAACATGTGCTTTGTATCAGCAGCAGAGCGAAGGATTTGTTGCCACAAAGCCTGAACGCTTACTTACGGGTGAAGCGCTCAGGCATGCTTTAAGATTAACGGTTACTGGTGGTATCTATCGCTTCATTAATTTTGTACTGCAAATAAATGCTGCTAAAAAAGAACGTCAGGATAGGGCCGGTCCGAACATGGTGGCCTTCTTCAGTAAATACATCGTGTAGTCTGTTTCTGATGGTAAACGTTGTGATCAAATATAAAACCCAGTAAGCGATACTCAGGCTGTTTTCGATAACGGCATACTCTTCGCCAGAAAAACCTGCAACAAAACCCAGTGCAAAACTGCCCAGTAATACTGCTACCAACACATAAACTAATTCTAAAGCTATTGGTCTGCTTTGGATCTGATTTAAAGTGCTGGCGCGAGAGTAAAGCCACCATAACGGGTAAATACCCAGGGTAACAATATTAAGTAAAAATACCCACCAGGCCGAGAACCGGGGAAGTTGCTTTAACTTGCCACTGTTTAACGGCGCATTCAGATTTGCCGTTGGCGCGGTATAAGGGTTGGAAACTGCATCACTCATTTAACATCCTTTTATTTTTTTTGTTAAGAAAGAGGATTTTAATGATAACAAAGAAAAAGTAAATGCTAAATTTAGAGTAAAGAGGAACAATATTGTCTTTGGAAATAAAAAGCGCTACAGCCTCACTGTGAAATAAGGCTTATAGCGCTAAAGTGGATAAATGAGTAGTTTTAGTTAAAGTTCATCTCTGGTATGTCGCCATTAACTACCAGCTTACCAGCCGTTTTCTGCTGAATTTCTTCAACAGTTATTCCGGGGGCGCGCTCTAACAGGTGGAAGGCACCGTCGCGCACTTCCAGTACCGCTAAATCGGTAACGATTTTTTTAACGCAGCCAACGCCGGTCAGTGGCAAGGTACAGTCAGTTAACAACTTACTATTGCCGTATTTATCGGCGTGGGTCATGGTAACCACGATATTCATGGCACCGGCGACTAAATCCATCGCACCGCCCATACCTTTCACCAGTTTGCCCGGGATCATCCAGCTGGCGATATTGCCGTTCTGATCCACTTCAAAGGCGCCCAGTACGGTTAAATCGACATGACCGCCACGGATCATGGCAAAGCTTTCTGCTGAGCTGAAAATAGCCGCGCCTTTAATGGCGGTGACGGTTTCTTTGCCAGCGTTAATCATATCGGCATCAAGTTCTGCTTCAGTAGGGTAAGGACCCATACCCAGCAAGCCGTTTTCTGATTGCAGCATTACTTCAATACCGGCCGGTACATAGTTAGCCACCAGGGTTGGAATACCAATACCAAGGTTAACGTAATAACCGTCTTGCAGCTCTTGCGCTACGCGCATTGCTACCTGTTCACGAGATAAAGCCATGGTTGCCTCCTTAACCTTGCCGCACCATACGACGTTCGATGCGTTTTTCAAAGCTGCCTTTGATCACGCGCTGCACGTAAATACCAGGGGTATGAATTTGCGACGGTTCCAGTTCGCCTGGCTCAACAATTTCTTCCACTTCGGCCACGGTAATTTTACCAGCGGTTGCGGCCATCGGGTTGAAGTTCATCGAGGTATGACGGAACATCAGGTTGCCGTAACGGTCGGCTTTCCAGGCGCGAACGATGGCAAAATCACCGGTAATGGCAGGCTCTAATACATAATGCCGACCATCAATTTCGCGGGTTTCTTTGCCTTCAGCTACCGGCGTGCCGTAGCCGGTGGCGGTGAAAAAGGCCGGTATGCCAGCACCACCCGCGCGCATTTTCTCGGCCAGAGTACCTTGCGGGGTTAGCTCTACTTCCAGCTCGCCGCTTAGTAGTTGTTTTTCAAACAGGGCGTTTTCACCAACATAAGAGGCGACCATTTTTTTGATTTGGCGGTCTTCCAGTAAAATGCCCAAACCAAAGCCATCAACACCACAGTTATTGGATACCACGGTTAAATCGGTGGTGCCCATTTTTTTAATCTGGGCAATTAAACCTTCTGGAATACCGCATAAGCCAAAGCCACCGGCAATAACGGTCATACCGTCTTGCAGGCCTGCCATGGCGTCTTCGTAGCTGTGTACGACTTTATTAAACCCTGCCATTTGTTGTCCTCAGTTCTTTTGCTGAACGTTGTTTTAAAGCCATTCTTCGATTTCGCGGCCGCTGCTGTGAAGTTTTTTCTGCGACACGCCGTGAACCCCTCCCTGGGGGCTCGTTTCCGCCCGTCCAGGGCTTCAACGGTCTCAGAAAAAATCACATTCGCATCCGCTTGCATCTGTGTAGAGGGAAGCACACAGTACACTTTAGCCGAAACCGTGTTTTTCATGGATGAAAAACAGGAGCCTACAGGGACGTATTTACGGCGTGTTTCGGCAAAGTGGTACGGAGTGCTTACCGAGTTCGAAGAACCTAATTTGCTGCTGTAAACTAACTAGTAGTTTGCGTGCACTTCGCCTTCAGTGCCAATCCTACTTTAGAACTAGGCTGCTTTCCCAGCTTGCCGGTAATAAACCAACCCGCCTGTGCCAGCGCAGCTAAATCGATACCATGCGTAATACCCAGGCCGTTTAGTAAATACACCACATCTTCGGTGGCCACATTACCCGAGGCACCAGCAGCGTAGGGGCAGCCGCCTAAACCGGCAACAGCGCTGTCAACAATGCTGATGCCGCGGTTAAGCGCCACGTAAATATTGGTAAGTGCCTGGCCGTAGGTGTCATGAAAATGCACCGCTAATTTGTCTGCCGGTACCATCGATAGCACCGCATCGAGCATGGCGTTCACTTTTGGCGGCGTGCCGACCCCAATGGTATCGCCAAGGGATATCTCATAGCAGCCCATTTCCAGTAACGCTTTGGCCACCAGGGCGACCTCGGTCGGTGCTACATCGCCCTGATACGGGCAACCGACCACGCAGGAGACATAACCGCGCACTTTAATGCCGTCAGCCTTAGCCGCCTCGACTACCGGCGCAAAGCGCTCCAGGCTTTCACTGATAGAGCAGTTAATGTTTTTCTGGCTGAAGGCCTCTGATGCCGCGCCAAAAATAGCGACTTCGGTGGCGCCTGCGGCTTTTGCGGCTTCATACCCTTTTAAATTGGGGGTAAGTGCCGCGTACGTCACGCCTGCTTTGCGGGTAATACCGGCAAATACCTCACCAGAGTCGGCCATTTGCGGCACCCACTTAGGGGAAACAAAGGCGCCACTTTCAATATAACAGTGGCCTGCCGCGCTTAACATATCGATCAAGGTAATTTTATCGGCGGTGCTAACGCTTTGCTCGTTTTGCAGGCCATCACGCGGGCCTACTTCAACAATACGGACGCTTTTCGAAAAGCTCATGCTTCCTCCGGACTAAAATCGACCAGTTCGGCGCCATCTTTCACCAGGTCGCCAGCAGCATAAAATACCTCATTTACCACACCGTCCTTGGGGGCTTTAATGCTGTATTCCATTTTCATCGCTTCCATAATCACCAGCGTATCACCGGCTTTTACAGTAGCGCCGGCTTTAGTCATTATCGCAACAATAGTACCGTTCATTGGCGCGGTTAGACTACCGGCATGCTCGCTGCCATCCAGTTCCGGGGTGACTTCGGTCCGGTAAATAAAATCATACCGATGATGTTTAATGAAGATACTGATGGTGTCCTGATAGCGACTGACCCGCACTTTCGTTTTATGATCGCCCAGGGTCGCGCTAAGCTCATCGCCATTTAGCTCTGCCAGACAGCAAATTTGCTGGCCTTGCAGCTCTATTACATAATGCTGTTGTTGCTCGCGGATCGTCAGTTGCTCGGCGTTATCACCGTGCAGTAAATTCAGAATGACGGTTGGTGTTTCATTTAAACGCCAGCCATGGCTGTATTGCCAGGGGCTTGGGCTGGTGTTACTGGGCCGTGGCGTTTTTTGCTGCTCCATAATAAATAGCGCGGCCAGCACCAGTGCCTGGTTATTCTCACTATTAGCCGGGGCAAACAAGCTAGCCTGATGCTGGTTAATAAAGTTGGTATCCAGCTCTGCGGCTTTAAACGCCGGATGCTCGGTTAAGCTGGTTAAAAAGCTTAAGTTGGTGGTCACGCCGGCGATCCGGTAATCGTCCAGTGCTCGCAGCATACGGGCGATAGCGCGATCGCGGCTTTCGTCCCAAACAATCAGTTTGGCTATCATTGGATCATAGAAAGGCGATACTTCGTCATTCTCCACCACGCCGGTATCCACCCGCACATGACGGCTTTGTTCTGGCTGACGTAAGTACGTCAGCTTGCCGGTGGCGGGCATAAAATCGTTATCCGGATCTTCGGCGTAAACCCGCACTTCAATGGCATGGCCATCAATTTGTACTTCATTTTGGCTTAACGGTAGTTTTTCGCCAGCAGCCACTAACAGCTGCCATTTAACGAGGTCCTGCCCAGTGATCATTTCAGTTACCGGATGTTCCACCTGCAGCCGGGTGTTCATTTCCATAAAATAGAACGAGCCGTCTTCATCGAATAAGAACTCCACGGTACCGGCGCCACGATAATCAATGGCTTTGGCAGCTTTTACTGCGGCTTCACCCATCGCTTTACGCTGCTCAGCGCTGAAATTGGGTGCCGGAGCTTCCTCAATCACTTTCTGATGACGGCGCTGGATAGAGCAGTCGCGCTCGGCCAAATACACGGCGTTGCCGTGATTATCACAAAACACCTGAATTTCGATATGGCGCGGCTTGGTTAAATAGCGCTCGACCAGCATTTTGTCATTACCAAAACCGGCTTTGGCCTCACGCCGGGCACTGGCTAAGGCATCGGTAAATTCTTCTTTTTTCCAGACTACCCGCATGCCTTTGCCACCGCCACCATAGGCGGCTTTTAATAGCTGTGGATAGCCAATGTTGGCAGACTCGTTTGCCAGCAGATCGTCTGACTGATCATCACCGTGATAGCCCGGTACTAAGGGTACGCCGGCATCAGCCATAATCTTTTTGGCAGCGCTTTTTGAGCCCATGGCGGTAATGGCGGCAACAGGTGGGCCAATAAACACCACACCGGCATCCGAACAGGCTTTCGCGAAATCTTCATTTTCAGATAAAAAACCATAGCCCGGGTGAATGGCCTCAGCGCCACTTTGTTTGGCAATGTCGATAATTTTATCGCTGCGCAGGTAGGAGTCTTTACTCGGCGCCGGGCCAAGCAAATAAGCTTCGTCGGCCATGCGGACATGGCGGGCATTGGCATCAGCTTCGGAATAGACTGCAACGCAGCGAATGCCGAGCTTATGCGCCGTGTCGATAACCCGACAAGCAATCTCGCCACGGTTAGCGATTAATATTTTGCGAAACATAGTTAATTATCCTGTGGCTTAGACGGTAACCAGTTAGGGCGGCGTTTTTCAAGAAACGCACTCAGGCCTTCCTGACCTTCATCAGATACCCGAATTTCAGCAATCGCCTGGGTAGTATGCGCTACCACATTGTTGCTGATTTTTCGGTTATAAATATTGTGGATCAGTGCTTTAGCGGCGCTCATGGCGGCCGGACTGTTTTGTAGCAGCTGCTCTGCTAACGTATCAGCTTTTTGCGTCAACTCAGTTGCACTGACGATTTCGTGCAATAACCCTAATGACTTGGCAGTGTCGGCGCTAAAACGCTCAGCCGTTAAAAAGTAACGCCGGCTTTGCCGCTCGCCTAAGGCGCGCATCACATAGGGGCTGATCACGGCCGGAATAAGGCCAATTTTCACTTCGCTTAAACAGAAACTGGCGGTATCTGTAGCAATGGCCATGTCGCAGCAGGCAACTAAGCCTACCGCGCCACCGAAAGCAGCGCCTTGCACCATTGCAATGGTGGGCTTGGGGAATTTATCCAGTTTGTGCATCAAGGTCGCCAGCTCGTTGGCGTCGTCCAGATTTTGCTCATAGTCTTTTTCAGCCATTGAGCGCATCCAGTTTAAATCGGCGCCGGCAGAGAAATTTTTGCCGTTAGCACTAAGCAGGAGTACTTTTACCTGATCGTTGCTGGCCAGCTTATCCAGCACCTGGATTAACTCAGCAATCATCAGATCGTCAAAAGCGTTATGCACGTCTGGCCGGTTGAGTACCAGGTTGGCCACGCCACGCTGGTCGATAGTTACTTGGGTGTAAACCTGGTTCATTCTCTCTCCGAAAGTGTTAATGCAACCTGAGACCATCTCTCTCCGATTTCACGGTTGCTGCGTGTTAGGCTTTTATCAACCGGCAATCGCGGCGCACTACTTTGCCAGAACACGCCGTAAACCCATCCATGGGGGCTCCTCTTTTTCATCCATGAAAAACACGGTTCTGGCCAAAGTGTACTGTGCGCTTGCCTCTAAAGCTGATCCAGCAAGCGCGTATGTGCTTTTTTCTGAGACCGTTGCAGGCCATGGATGGCCGAAACCGAGCTCCATGGACGGTTTATGGCGTGTCGCAGAAAAAATGCACGGAGCGATGGCGGTGACGATAACCACCAAAGCACCTGGCAACTCGCTACATCCGAAACACACCAAACTTAGTATCTTCTATCGGCGCATTTAATGCAGCGGCTAACGCTAAACCTACTGTCATCCGGGTTTGTGCCGGGTCAATAATACCGTCATCCCACAAGCGGCCGCTGGCGTAGTAGGGGTGACCTTGCTTTTCGTACTGTTCAATAATCGGCTTTTTCAGGGCCTTTTCTGCATCTGCTGACAAGGTTTCGCCTTTACGTGCCAAGCCATCTTTGGTGACTTGCGCCATCACGCCTGCTGCCTGCTCGCCACCCATTACCGAAATGCGGGCGTTGGGCCACATCCACATCATGGTCGGATCATAAGCACGGCCGCACATACCATAATTGCCGGCGCCGTAGCTGCCGCCAATTAACACAGTAAATTTAGGCACCTTGGCACAACTTACCGCCATCACCATCTTGGCGCCGTGCTTGGCAATCCCTTCAGCTTCATACTTTTTGCCAACCATAAAGCCGGTAATATTCTGTAGGAATAACAACGGAATTTTGCGCTGAGCACACAGTTCAATAAAGTGCGCGCCTTTTTGCGCCGACTCTGAGAAAAGAATCCCATTATTGGCGACGATGCCGACAGGATAGCCGAAAATGCGTGCAAAGCCGCATACTAACGTGGCGCCATAATATTGTTTAAACTCATCAAAATCAGAGTTATCGACAAGGCGGGCAATCACTTCTTTGACATCATAGGGTTTGCGTAAATCGGTACCAACAATGCCGTATAACTCTTTGGCATCATATAAAGGCTCTTGCGGCGCTTTAACATCCATTTGTTCTGGTGCCGGGCGGTTTAAGCGTGACACCGCATTGCGAGCCAGTTGCAGCGCATGTTCGTCATTTAACGCATAGTGATCGGCGACACCGGAAATTTTACAGTGCACATCGGCACCGCCCAACTCTTCAGCAGAGACTTCTTCACCGGTGGCAGCTTTTACCAGCGGTGGGCCAGCTAAGAAAATAGTGCCTTGCTCTTTAACAATAATGCTCTCATCGACCATAGCCGGTACATAAGCACCACCAGCAGTACACAGGCCCATTACCACGGCAATTTGCGGAATGCCCTTGGCTGACATATTCGCCTGATTAAAGAAAATACGGCCAAAGTGCAGTTTGTCGGGGAACACATCATCCTGGCGGGGCAAGTTAGCGCCGCCAGAGTCGACCAGATAAATACAGGGCAGGTGACAGCGCTCGGCGATTTCCTGTGCCCGCAGGTGTTTTTTTACGGTTAGCGGATAATAGGTGCCGCCTTTTACCGTAGCATCATTTGCGACAATCATGCACTCAACACCGCTGACCCGGCCAATACCGGCGACCACACCAGCACTTGGCACATAGTCTTCGTAGCATTCCCAACCGGCAAATTGTCCAACCTCGAGGAAGGGTGAGCCGGGGTCAAGCAGCTTTTGAATGCGCTCACGCACAAACAATTTACCGCGGGCAGTATGGCGGGCTATCAATGCTTCGCCGCCACCAAGCTTAATTTGCTGCACCTTGCTGTTCAGATCGTCAACCACGGCCTGCATCGCATCCGCGTTTTTCTGAAACTCATCGCTGCGGGGGTTAATTTTACTTACGATCTTGGTCATATCAGTTCGACTCAGTAAATAACTCGCGGCCGATTAACATGCGGCGGATTTCAGAGGTGCCCGCACCAATTTCATACAGTTTGGCATCGCGCAGTAAACGGCCGGTAGGGTACTCATTAATGTAACCATTACCGCCTAATAACTGAATGGCATCCAGTGCCATCTTGGTAGCCAACTCTGCGGAATACAAAATAACCGCTGCGGCATCTTTACGGGTAGTTTCACCACGGTCACAGGCTTTGGCTACCGTATAAACATAGGATTTTGCGGCATTCATCTGAGTGTACATATCGGCCAGTTTGCCCTGTACCAGCTGGAATTCTCCAATTGCCTGGCCAAACTGTTTGCGGTCGTGAATATAAGGCACCACCACGTCCATGCAGGCCTGCATAATGCCCAGCGGACCCGCTGCCAATACCACGCGCTCATAATCCAGGCCGCTCATTAATACTTTAACGCCACCGCCAATCTGGCCCAGGATATTCTCGGCCGGTACTTCGCAATCTTCAAATACCAGTTCACAGGTGTTTGAACCGCGCATGCCTAATTTATCCAGCTTCTGCGCAGTGCTAAAGCCTTTAGTGCCACGTTCAACGATAAAAGCAGTTATGCCTTTGCTGCCAGCATTAATATCGGTTTTAGCGTAAATGACATAGGTGTGGGCATCCGGGCCGTTGGTGATCCACATTTTATTGCCATTTAAAATGTACATGTCGCCTTTTTTCTCAGCGCGTAGTTTCATACTTACCACATCAGAGCCGGCGTTAGGCTCACTCATGGCCAGCGCACCAATATGCTCGCCAGAGCAAAGCTTCGGCAGGTATTTCAGTTTTTGCGCTTCAGTACCGTTGCGGAAAATCTGGTTAACGCACAGATTAGAGTGGGCGCCATATGACAAACCAACTGAAGCGGAAGCACGGCTGATTTCCTCCAGTGCTACCACGTGCTCTAAATAGCCCAGGCCTGAACCGCCGTACTTTTCATCAACGGTAATGCCTAGCAAACCCAGATCACCAAATTTGCGCCATAATTCATTTGGGAATTCGTTTACCTGGTCAATGTGTTCGGCCCGTGGGGCAATTTCTTCGCGGGCAAAGGCATTAACCTGCTCGCGGATCATATCGACGGTTTCGCCTAAATCGAAGTTAAGGCCTTTGTAACTGCTTATCATGGTAAATCCCCGTTTGCTAAATGCTGAAAACCGCCTAAGCGGTTTTGGATTGTTTGGCGTCTGCTAAGGTGTCGCGGCAACGTTTTTCAACGGTAACCAACTCCATTAGCACTACTTTAATGTCGTCCAGTTGCTGATGCAGTTCGCTTTTTTTCTGCTCGATTAGTCTCAGCATGGTATTTAATTGGGTCACGCTGCTTTTATCAGCGTCGTACAGTTCAAACAGCTGACCGGTTTCGGCCAGACTAAAACCCAGCCGTTTACCGCGCAAAATCAGCTTCAGCCGAACGCGATCACGTTTACTGTAAATGCGGGTCTGGCCGTTTCGCAGGGGCGTAAGCAGCCGCTGATCTTCGTAAAACCGAATGCTGCGGGTAGTAATGTCGAACTCTTTTGCCAGCTCGCTGATACTGTAGGTTTTTTCTTCTTTTTCTGTCATAACCGCCTTCCCGAAAAACGCCATCAACTATAAGTGAAGTTTACGTAAAGGTAAAGCTAGTGACCGGCGTTGAAAATCAACTGCAGGGCGATTTAGCAGGCTTTGTAAAGCAAAAATGCCAGATTTTGCTGGTCCGACTGTACAGTTTACTGCACCATTTTCCGAACTATAAAAAGTGATCACTACCATAGTGTTAGCTAGTTGACGTTGGCGTAAACGTAAATTTGGTGTAGGCTCTTGGGCATCTTTTCAGGCCAACCGTATTAGGAGAGTAAAATGGCTTCTGACAATACCGGACAGAATATTGTAATTGTTGCAGCGAAACGCACCGCGATGGGCGGCTTTATGGGTGGCTTAACTGAGGTTGACGCCACTGTGCTGGGCGCTACTGCGATTAAAGCGGCATTAGAGCAGGCTGGTGTCAGCGGCGATAAGGTCAGCGAAGTGATTATGGGCAACGTGCTGCCAGCCGGTTTAGGCCAGGCCCCGGCGCGCCAGGCTACCTTAAAAGCCGGCTTACCGTTAAGCGCCGGCGCAACCACTATTAACAAAGTCTGTGGCTCGGGCTTAAAAGCCGTGATGCTGGCCACTGATTTACTAAAAGCCGGTAGCGCAGACTTGGTGGTTGCCGGTGGCATGGAATCAATGAGCAACGCACCGTACTTGCTGCCTAAAGCGCGCAGTGGTTACCGGATGGGCCATGGCGAGATCAAAGATCACATGATGCTAGACGGTCTGGAGAACGCTTATGACGGTAAAGCCATGGGTTGTTTTGCTCAGGGTACAGCAGACGAAAAAGGCATTACCCGCGAGCAGATGGATGCGTTTGCGGTGCAATCAACTACCCGTGCTCAGCAGGCGATTAGTAGCGGTGCCTTTGAGGCAGAAATTGCCCCGGTAAGCTTTCAAACCCGTAAAGGCGAAGTGACCTTTAAGGTTGATGAGCAGCCAGGCAATGCCAAACTGGATAAAATCCCCAGCTTACGGCCGGCGTTTGCCAAAGACGGTACCATTACCGCGGCCAATTCCAGCTCTATTTCAGATGGCGCAGCAGCGCTGGTGTTAATGCGCGAAAGCGATGCCAAAGCACAGGGTTTAACCCCTCTGGCAAAAGTGGTAGCCCACAGCACTAATTCAATGGAGCCGGAGTTGTTTACCGTTGCTCCGGTTGGCGCGATGCAAAAAGTATTGCAAAAGGCCGGCTGGGATAAAGAACAAGTCGATTTATGGGAAATTAATGAAGCCTTTGCCATGGTAACCATGCTGGCCATAAACGAATTAGGTCTTGATGCAGCCAAAGTTAACGTAAACGGTGGTGCCTGTGCGCTAGGTCACCCGATAGGTGCTTCAGGCGCGCGCATTCTGGTGACCCTTATTCACGCGCTGCGTAACCGCGGCTTGAGTAAAGGTGTGGCCTCGTTATGTATTGGTGGCGGTGAAGCCGTGGCGTTAGCTGTTGAAGTTCTGTAACGGCCATTAGCTCAATAATAAGTGTGAGGTTGGAATCCCGTTGGCGCAGCCACAGAGTGTCTGAGTAAGCGAAAGCGAGCGAGTTGCTGTGGCGAGTACAACGGGAGTTGCAACCGGCAACGTTGAAATGAACGAACGTTGCACTAACAAATCAGCTTTAAATTACAGTGTGCCAGCTTATTACATAATTATATCTATTACCTCGCTGGCCAAACCAAACAACCGGGAGAAGCAATATGACACAACAGGTTAAACATTTTATCGATGGCGAGTTCGTCAGCTCTAACAGCGACAAACTGATCCCCGTCACCAACCCGGCTACCCAGGAAGTGATTGCCCAGGTTCCGTGCGCTACCCAGGAAGAAATGACCCGGGCCGTAGAATCGGCCAAAGCCGCTTTTTTAACCTGGAAAGAAGTACCGGTATCCGAACGCGCCCGCCTAATGATGCGTTTTGCTCACTTATTAAAAGAGCACCAGGGTGAAATTGCCGAGATTATCTGTCAGGAACTGGGTAAAACAGTTGAAGATGCAAAAGGTGATGTCTGGCGTGGTATTGAAGTCGTCGAGCAGGCCGCCAATATCCCGTCATTAATGATGGGTGAAACGGTAGAAAACGTGGCGCGCAGCATCGATACCTACAGCTACATTCAGCCACTGGGCGTGTGTGCCGGTATTACCCCGTTTAACTTCCCGGCGATGATCCCATTGTGGATGTTCCCGATGGCGATTGCCTGCGGTAATACTTTTATTTTAAAACCGTCTGAGCAAGACCCGATGACGGTTAATAAAATTGCCGAATTATTTGTTAAAGCCGGCGCGCCAAAAGGTGTGTTGCAGGTAGTACACGGCGCCAAAGAGCAGGTAGATGCGATATTGCACCATCCGGATATTAAAGCGATATCCTTTGTAGGCTCGGTCAACGTTGGCCAGTACATCTACAAAACGGGTACCGATAATTTAAAACGGGTTCAGGCCTTTGCTGGTGCGAAAAACCATATGGTTATTATGCCTGATGCCAATAAGCAGCAGGTGGTTAATGCCCTGGTGGGTGCGTCAGTCGGTGCTGCCGGTCAGCGTTGTATGGCCATATCAGTTGCGGTATTTGTCGGTGCTGCGGCAGAGTGGATCCCGGATGTGGCTGCGGCCATTGGTAAAGTCCGGCCAGGTGTTTACACCGATCCGAAAGCCGCTTACGGCCCGCAAATTAGCCCGCAAGCCCGTGCCCGCGTTTTATCCTTAATTGAACAGGGTAAAAAAGAAGGCGCAACCTGTGTGCTGGATGGTTCTGACTGCAAAGTGGAAGGTTACCCTGATGGTAACTGGGTAGGCCCAACGGTATTTAGTAATGTTAAAACCGATATGGAAATTTACAAGCAGGAAATCTTTGGCCCGGTATTAACCACTATGCATGTTGATTCACTGGCTGAAGCGCTGAAAGTGGTAAATGACAGCCCCTACGGTAACGGTACCTCAATCTTTACCGCCAGTGGCGCGGCTGCCCGTAAGTATCAGCATGAAGTGGAAGTAGGCCAGGTCGGTATTAACATTCCCATTCCGGTACCTCTGCCGTTTTTCTCATTCACCGGCTGGAAAGGCTCGTTCTACGGCGATCAGCATGCGTACGGTAAGCAGGCAGTGCGTTTCTATACTGAAACCAAAACCATTACCGCCCGCTGGTTTGATGACGATATTCCGGTATCTGGCCCGAATATGTCGATTAACCTGCGTTAATGTACTCAGGCGGGTAGCAGACTTTACTAAGCCGACCGTTGAAGGCCATGGATGCTGACAAATTTGTCAGGAACGAATTTGGACAGCTTAGCTGGCCCGGAGGGTCAATGCCAAGGATGGTATTTACAAACCGAGCCCCAGGGAGGGTTTATGGCGTGTCGGCGTGTAAAGTGTGCTGCTAAGCCCCAGATGGTTTGAATAAAATTAAAAGGTGCACCGACACCACAACCTGTAAAGGTGTATAAATGAATTTCAATTTAACAGAAGACCAACAAGCCTTTGTTGATGTAGCGAAACAATTTGCCGAACAAGAACTGGCGCCCCATGCTGCCCAGTGGGATCGTGATCATCATTTTCCTAAAGACGTGATCCAAAAAGCTGGTGAGCTGGGTTTTTGCTCGCTGTATACCGCTGAAGATGACGGTGGTATGGGCTTATCACGCTTAGACTCGTCTATTATTTTTGAGCAACTGGCCATGGGCTGTACTGCTACCACTGCCATGTTAACTATTCACAATATGGCGACCTGGATGATTGCGACCTGGGGTACCAGCGACGCGAAAGCCGAGTGGGTAGAGCATTTAGTGACCGGTCAGAAACTGGCGTCGTACTGCTTAACCGAGCCTGGCTCAGGTTCTGATGCCGCTGGCTTGCGCACCAGCGCTAAAAAAGACGGTAGCGACTACATTTTAAATGGCTCAAAGATGTTTATCTCCGGCGCTGGTTCTACCGAAGTACTGGTAGTGATGGCCCGTACTGGTGAAGCTGGACCCAAGGGCATTTCTGCCTTTATTGTGCCGGCTGATGCCAAAGGTGTTATTTACGGCAAAGCAGAAGAGAAAATGGGCTGGAATGCCCAGCCAACCCGTTTAATTACCTTTGAAGACGTTCGTATCCCTGCCCATTATCTGTTAGGTAATGAAGGTGAAGGCTTTGGTTTTGCTATGAAAGGCCTGGACGGCGGTCGGATTAATATTGCCACCTGTTCAATTGGTACCGCGCAACAAGCCCTGAATACCGCCCGTAATTACATGCTGGAGCGTCAGCAATTTGGTAAGCCGTTGGCTGCGTTTCAGGCGCTGCAATTTAAGCTGGCCGATATGGCCACCGAGTTAGTCGCAGCAAGGCAGTTGGTGCGTTTAGCGGCGTTTAAACTGGATGAAAAAGACGGCGAAGCTACAGCTTATTGTGCTATGGCCAAACGCTTTGCTACTGATGTAGGTTTTCAGGTCTGTGATCAGGCGCTGCAACTGCATGGTGGTTATGGTTACATCAAAGAGTACCCATTAGAGCGGCATTTCCGCGATGTGCGGGTGCATCAGATTTTAGAAGGCACTAATGAAATTATGCGGCTGATTATTGGCCGGCGTTTACTGGATGAAGCTGCAGGCGATATTCTGTAACCAAGATAATAGATAATGTTCTTGGTTTAGTGAAAAGGTGAACCAGGTTTGTTCACGCCGACACGCCGTAAACCCATCCCTGGGGGCTCGTTTCCGCCCGTCCAGGGCTTCAACGGTCGGCTTAGAACAAACCTTATTCACCTCATTCAAACTCGGAGCATTGTCAATAAAAGGAGACTGCAATGGCTCAACTCAAACTGGAAAAGCGTGGTCATACGGCGCTTATCACCATGGCAAACCCGCCAGCCAACACCTGGACCCAGGCCAGCTTAACCGAGCTGCGTGATACGGTTATAAGCCTGAATAATGATAAAGAGATTTATGCCTTAGTCATTACCGGTGACGGTGACAAATTCTTCTCGGCCGGTGCCGATTTAAAACTGTTTGCCGATGGCGACAAAGCCGTGGCCAGCAATATGGCGCGAATTTTTGGCGAAGCGTTTGAAACGTTGAGCGCCTTTCGGGGCGTGTCAATTGCCGCGATTAATGGCTATGCCATGGGCGGCGGTTTAGAAGTGGCGCTGGCTTGTGATATCCGTATTGCCGAGCAACAAGCGCAAATGGCGCTGCCCGAAGCGAAAGTAGGGTTATTGCCCTGCGCCGGCGGTACCCAGAACCTGGCGTGGCTGGTCGGTGAAGGCTGGGCCAAACGGATGATTTTGTGCGGCGAGCGGCTTAATGCTGAAAAAGCGCTGCAAATTGGCCTGGTGGAAGAGATAGTACCGACCGGCACAGTGTTAGAGTCAGCATTGGTTCTGGCCGATAAAGTTGCCGGGCAAAGCCCGGTGGCAGTCAGCGCCTGTAAAAAACTAATCCAACAAGGTCGCAGCGGCAACATTGCTGCAGCGTTACCGCTGGAGCGCGAGTTATTTGTTGGGTTGTTTGATAGCAAAGATCAGGTCGAAGGGGTGCAGGCCTTTTTGGAGAAGCGTCAGGCTAAATGGATTAACGGGTGAGCAATATGAGTACAGACGTAGTGTTATATCAGGAACTGACGGCTGACAATGGTAAAAAAATTGCGGTTGCCACGCTTAATTCAGAGAAGTCATTAAATGCGCTAAGTTTACCGATGGTGGAGTCGTTGCTGCCAAAGCTACAGGCCTGGAAAAATGACCCGGCTATTGCCATGGTGCTGTTGCAAGGTGCCGGTGATAAAGCGTTTTGCGCCGGTGGTGATATTCGTGATTTATATCAGGCGATGAAAGAAAGCCCCGATTACTATCACCCCTATGTTGAAGAGTTTTTTACCAAAGAATATACCCTGGATTACCTGATCCATACCTTCGATAAACCCTTGCTGGTATGGGGCAACGGTATTGTCATGGGTGGTGGTTTAGGCCTGATGGCGGGTGCATCGCATCGGGTGGTTACCGCAACCAGCCGGATCGCGATGCCTGAAATGGCCATTGGTTTATATCCGGATGTTGGCGCCAGTTGGTTTTTAAACCGGATGCCAGAGGGCTGTGGCATTTTCCTGGGCTTAACCGGCGCGTCTATTAATGCGGCTGATGCCAAGTTTATTCATTTAGCTGATCATTTTATCGAACACGAAAACAAAGCCGCCCTGGTTGATAAACTATTAACGGTGAAGTGGGGCGAGACCATTGCCCTTAATCATCAGAAATTATCCGATGTGCTGCGAAGTGCAGAAGAGCAGTGCCGTACTAAAATGCCATTAAGCCAGATAAGACCGCATCAGAGTGCAATTACGGCGCTTGCTGATATCAACGACCTGGCTGAGGTGATTGCTGCAATTAATGCCATCGAGGGGGATGATAAGTGGCTGGTGAAGGCCAAACAATCACTGGCCTACGGCAGTCCGATCACTGCACATATTGTGTTTAAATTGCTGCAACTGGGCCAAAGTAAAATTCTGGCCGACAGCTTCAGGCTCGAGCTGGGTATTAGTGTGCAATGTGGTCAGCTGGGCGAGTTTCAGGAGGGGGTACGTGCCCTGCTGATTGATAAAGACTTAAAACCAGACTGGAAATATAAGCAGGTTGATGAAGTACCTGCAGAGGTTATTGAGCTGCTGTTCAGCTCACCATGGCCGGATAATGAGCACCCATTAAAAGATCTGGGCTTACTTGATAGTTAATTAACCAGGACAATTGCAAGGAATTTATTATGGCTAAAGTTGCATTTATCGGTTTAGGAAATATGGGTGGCCCTATGGCTACTAACTTATTAAAGGCCGGCCACGATGTTGTCGCTTTTGATTTATCCGCTGCAGCGCTTTCCCAGTTAGAGGCAGAAGGCGCGAAAGTTGCCAGCTCGGCCCGGGACGCAGTAGCCGGCACCGATTATGTTATTTCAATGCTGCCAGCGGGTAAGCATGTCATCGGGTTATATTTGGGTGAGCAGGGTATTGCCAGCGCGATAAGCAAACAGGCTCTGGTTATCGATTGTTCTACCATTGATGCAGAAAGTGCCCGCACAGTGGGCATAGGTTTAGCTGAACACGGCATTGCTTTTATTGATGCGCCGGTATCCGGTGGGGTCGGCGGCGCCAAAGCTGGTACCTTAACCTTTATTGTTGGCGGTGCGGCACAAGATTTTGAGAACGCCAGAACCGTGTTAAGCAATATGGGCAAAAACCTGTTTCATGCCGGGGTAATTGGTGCGGGGCAGGTAGCGAAAATTTGTAATAATATGCTACTAAGCATTTTAATGGCAGGCACCTCAGAAGCCTTGCAGATGGGTATTAATAACGGCCTTGATCCCAAAGTGTTGTCAGACATTATGCTGAAAAGCTCGGGCCGTAACTGGACGCTGGAGCTGTATAACCCATGTCCGGATGTGATGCCGAATGTGCCATCGAGTAATGGTTATCAGGGTGGCTTTATGGTTGATTTAATGGCCAAAGATTTAGGTCTGGCGCTGGAGTCTGCCAAGCAAAGTGGTAGCAGTACGCCTTTGGGTGAGCTGGCGCATAGTTTATATACTAAACATCAGCAGGACGGCAACGGCAAACTGGATTTCTCCAGTATTTTTAAGATGTTGGAGAAGAAATAAATGAAGCTGCAAAACAAAACCATCGTAATTACCGGCGGTGCCCAGGGCTTAGGCCTCGAAATGGCGCGCATGTGTGCCAGCGAAGGTGCCAAACTGGCATTAATTGATATGAATGCCGAGCAGTTAGCGGCGGCTAAAGCTGAGCTATCTGCTAACACCACCGTGCATACTTATAGTGCTAACGTGGCAGATGAAGCCCAGGTAGAAGAAACCTTTGGCCAGATCGATAGTGATTTTAACGGTATCGACGGCCTTATTAACAACGCCGGAATTTTACGTGATGGCCTGCTGCTGAAATATAAAGACGGTGAGCTTGTCAGCAAAATGTCGCTGGCGCAGTTCCAGTCAGTGATTGATGTGAATTTAACCGGTGTGTTCTTGTGTGGCCGCGAGGCCGCAGCTGTTATGGTTAAGCGCGGCACTAAGGGCGTTATTATTAACATGTCGAGTGTGGCCCGTGGCGGCAATATGGGCCAGACCAACTACGCCGCCTCTAAGGCCGGCGTGGTGGCCATGACCGTGACCTGGGCGCGCGAACTTGGCCGTTTTGGTATCCGGGTTGGTGCTATCGCCCCTGGCGTTATCCGCACAGCTATGACTGATGCCATGAAGCCCGAAGCGCGCGACCGCTTAGAGAAAATGAAACCGGTAGGGCGTTTAGGCGAAGCCAGCGAAATTGCCCACACCGCCAAGTACATTTTTGAAAACGACTTTTTCACCGGCCGGGTAGTCGAAATTGACGGCGGCATCAGCATGTAAGCTTCTTACTGTTGTTTTAGTATAAAAAAGACGCTGCGGCGTCTTTTTTGTTTTAATCTGCTATTTGCTCTAACATCAGGCAAGCATATTTTTCTTTAGCTTTTTCGGGTAGCCTTGCTAGCTGATTATCATTTGATTTTACATAGATAAGACTTTCCCCTCGAGATATTCTCGAAATTGATTTGGGGTTGTCGCACGCAACATAACTAGCCTTTGAAAACCGGCTTTTCTGTAACTGAGGAATACTGTAAGCAATAACTAAAGTTGCAACAAACCAGGCCACCAGAAACATACTAGCATGCTTGCAGACAATATTTTTGCTTTGTCTTAATCCCATGTATTGAATAAAGCTAAGGGCCCATATAACAGAAGACAATAATAGAAAACTGATCCCCGAGTCATAGGCTATTACTTCTGCTCGCTGCTGCAACGCGTATTCAACCCGGTATATGTCATATCCTAAGTAACTGATGGCTAAGCAGGCCAGCAAGTTCAAGCCAATAAACGCTAATTGGACTGTTTTAGGTGACATTAAAACCCTCTAATGCCGGTACAAGGACCAAATAAGCAGGGTATAAACTGCGGGTTGCGGTCAAGGAAGTTAAGATTGCGATTGAGCTCATATTTAGCAGCTTCAATATCATTTTTAATTTCTTCAAGCGTGTGACCAAGCCTACTATAGGCTCGGATTAGGGCTTGTGTAGCGCCAAAATGTTCATCAATTTTGTCTAAAGCGAAACCAACTAGTATCCCAACTGCTATAGCTGCAATTATAGGTGCGGCGGCAGTGGTACCAATGATTGCTGCACCTCCAACAGCTATACCGGCTGCTAGACCTGCAATGCTGCTTAGGCCTATTTTAATCAAATCACCGGTAATAGTGCCTAAGAGCTCTGATAGCAAGGCGGTGTCACGAATTATGTAGTCAAAAATTTCAATGCCGACGCACAAAACAGCTGTTAATACAAAGCCACCTTTCGCAGATTTAACAATGGCCTTTGGTCCTACAGCCATTCTCACTACCGTTGGGTTATCAGTCAAATAGCGAGTGCCCTTAAAAATCTTTCTATCTCCTGGCCGGCCTTTGAATACAACGTATTGCTTATCTGCATACTGTTTTATCTTGACTTGACCAGAAGTAATACCACCAACCTCATATATTAGTCTGGCAGCCCACGCAGCATCCTTTGCTGGTGCAATATATGGAGCAATTGTCTTCAAAGTTTTTTTATATTCAAGATATTCTTTTTCAAGCTCCTCAACCGGTAAAACGTGAATGATATGCTCATTTTGCTGTAACTCGTTTATAAGCTCTTGTTTTCTATTGATTCTTAATCTTCCTTAATGTTCGCACTTGGTGTTCAGGCTGCTTTTCTCAGCCCAATATTGGGCTTTCACGGGGTCTATATCGCCAACAACTCCTCGGCAATAAAAATAACTAGCAATGGCTGCGGCTCTGGCATGGCCACTTTGGGCTGCAGCCAAGTACCATTTAAGAGCCGCGTTTTGATCGAGAGTAGTAAGCTGTCCTTTGTCATAAAGAGCAGCAACACTGAATTGAGCATCGGTGTCGCCTGCTTGAGCCTTCATTAGCAAATATTCAAAGTACTCTGCTGGTTGATATTCGGTTAGCGTGCCATCTGGCTCGTTTACAAAAAAGATGGTTTCATCTGACAAGGTAGAATGCTGCTCTGATTTTCTAAACCAATCCATCGCAATGTATTGATTTTGATCAACACCGTCTCCTGCCTCATAAGCGACACCAAGTTCCCACATTGCCAGATCATGCCCAAGGCTCGCCGCTTTTTTAAAATGCGCCAGCATGTTTGCCCTGTCCCGTTGCTGTTCATCGGACATTTTATTAATAAGACCGAGGTAGTAGTGGGCATTTGAGTTTTCAGTTTCTGCTAATTCGGCATAATATTTTTTGGCAGCTATAAGGTCTCCAGTGTAAAAAGCATGCTCGGCTTTGGCTACCAAATCCTCTGAATGAGTTAGAAACGAGGCGAAGAAAACGATTAATGTGAATATCGGTTTCAGGAGGAGCCATACGGTAGATTCGTGTATACGCATGCGTTAAAGCCTACTGATGAAGATTGCTAAAATTTATATTATTTGTATATTTTTTGCAAACTAATTAGTTCTGAAAGGCAAAGTAATTGACTTTTTTAAAGAAAACTATTGCTAATGTACCTTCATGGCTGGCAGCATAGCGTTGTATTTTATTTAAAAAAATCATAGAGCAGTATCGTGATGACAAAGAAATTGAATAACGGTTTTACCTTAATAGAACTGATCATAGTGATTGTCATTCTGGGCATATTAGCGGTGGTGTCAGCCCCTCGCTTTATTAATTTGGGGGCAGATAGCAATGAGGCTGTATTGGAAGGGTTAAGCGCTGCCATGCTTGATGCGGCAAACCTGGTGTATGCTAAAGCCATTATTCAGAACGTGCAGGCTGATGCCACGGCAAATGTTGACTTAGATGGTGATGGCAGCGATGACATTGCTACTGTGTTTGGTTATCCGAGTGGAAACAGAACCACAGGCATTGCCAATGCACTGGAGCTGGGTAGTGACTGGGCTTATTCTGATATTTTCCCCGGCGCAGCACTGCATGTTACCCGCGCTTCTCTGGTCGGCTTTAGCGGCGTTACTAACAATAACATTCCCATCACTCAAACCCGTTGTTATCTCACTTATCGCCCATCCGTTAGCGCCGGCCGTGCGCCGACGATAACCTACACCAAAAGCGGCTGTTAAAAATTTACAGCAAGTACCATAATCCTAAAATTACTAAATAATGTGCATGGGTCCCTTACTTATAAATTTTGTGATAGTTTAATTTTTGATAATTAAATACAAACAGGTAACAATCATGAAGAGCCGCTTACTGCTTACCACCTTTTTACTAAGCTCGGCCATGCTTCTCCCAACCCTTGCCATTGCTGATGACAAAGCCGCACTTACCGCCTTACTCAGTGAGTTTTTAGATGGCGCTACCCGCAACGATGCGGCTATACATAATAAATACTGGGCCGATGAGCTGATATATACCAGCTCCAACGGCACCCGTTTTGGTAAAGCTGAATTAATGCAAGGGGTGAACAGCCGTGGCAGCTTACAGCCCGAGCAAATAGATACCGTTTATAGCAGTGAAGATGTGCGTATTTTGCAATACGGCGACACGGCTGTGGTGGCGTTTATCCTGGTAGGCACGTCAGACACGGAAACCCTGCGCTTTCTAAACAGCGGTACTTTTATTCGCAAAAACGGCCAGTGGCAGGCAGTAAACTGGCAGGCAACAAAGAAGGCTGAGTAATGCTTCTACATAACAGGGTATCCGGTAAAAATCACTTGTTAAAGCCGTTATTACAGAAGGCATAACCATGCGTAACGTCACTAAAATACACTTCAGTACTATCATTAACGCCCCGGTTGAACTGGTATGGCAGCGCATGTTTGATGATGCCGGTTTTCGCAACTGAGCTAAAGCCCTGCAAGAACTGAAAACACTTTGCGAGCAGGCATGAACTTGATAACAAACTGCAGGTCATATTGAGCGGTAACAAGCTCTGGCGGTTGGCAGGCGGACTTAATGTTATTTGTTACGGACGATTATATAAACAGGGGATGTCATGAATAAAATAAAACAGTTTTGGCGCAACAACCGCGGTTTTGTGTTGTTTATCGGCTTAATGCTGGTATTTAGAAGTGCGGTGGCTGACTGGAACGATGTGCCCTCTGGCTCAATGCAGCCAACTATTGAAATTGGTGATCGGATATTGGTCAACAAAATGGCCTATGACTTGCGGTTGCCGTTTACCACCCAATCTATTGTAAAGCTGGCCGATCCCAAGCGCGGGGATATTGTGATATTTGCCTCCGCAGCTGCTGATAACCGCCTGGTGAAAAGAGTCGTTGGCATGCCGGGCGATGTGGTCTCGATGCAGCATAATGTGCTGAGTATTAATGGCAAGCGGGTAGATTATACCGAATCGGATCAAGCATTGGAAACAGAAGCCGGCAACGAATTGCTGTTAACCGAGCAGTTAGGTGGTATTGCTCATGCCGTTAAGTTAGCCCCGGTATCAAGTGGGTTGGCCAACTTCGCGCCGGTGAAGGTACCAAAGGGCCACTATCTGGTGCTGGGTGATAACCGTGATAACAGCGCCGACTCGCGGGTCATTGGCTTTGTACCCCGGCATGAAATTGTTGGCCGGGCCGGAAAAGTGTTGTTTTCGCTGGATTATGAGAATTACTATATGCCCCGTAGTGAGCGATTTTTGGCAAAATTATAGTGTGATAAATAAGATGCTGGCAGTATGTATGTTAGTATCGTTGCGTTAAAAGAGAGGCCTGATATTTTAATAATATCAGGTCTCTCTGGTTTAGATGTTTTAAAACGCGGCGACCACAAAAAGGCCGGTAGCATTATGTTAGTTATAAGACACGATACTTTTAGCCGTGATCAAGGCATCGTCAAACATGCTGGTATTCAAATCACCCGAGACACTGACAAAATCGCCTTTTATTATTTGCTGTACACCTATGTTATCAAGCGGATTGTAACCCATATCGAGCGTATCGATAGTTAATTTCCGTTTACCAGTGTCGATGGTAAAGTTACGGTCCGAAACTGAAGTGACCGTACCTGCCACTTGCAGGTCATAATCTGCAGGTACTGAAAAATAAGTATAGGTAACCGGCATTAGCTCTTCATCTGCAGAAGATGGCGCCGAAATCATCGTGTTTGAATCTTTAATATAAACACTACCAGCTTCTATTCTTTTCGATTGATAGAAGCCATCATCAACAGCATCATATACTGTTACTTTATCTCCTTCATTGATGCCCCAGCCATCGCCGAGTGAATCCCAGTCGTCGGTCTCCACCAGAATCGTGCCTTCGCCATAATCCAGAGTAAATTGGCTTGGTGTATGCGCTATTACCTGACCATTTAATGCAACCCAGCTGCCATCGGTTTTATTTTTGATGTTATCGGCGTGCGCGGGCATCGCAAAAACTGCCGCAATAGCCAGAGCACATGCTGTTTTAACAGTACTAATCTTGTTGGGTAAAATATTCATTTTCACACCTCCATAGATCGATTTACGAACCTTTAAAAATAAGCGAGGGTTATTGAATTGCAGCCAAGGTTCTGGAGAAATGCATTGCATTGATAATAAATATAACCATCGCTTGGCATAAAGACGAAGCAAGTTATTTGCCAGTCTGTTAATTTTTATGAGTTCAATAATTTAACGAATTTAAGCCAGCGGGTAGATAATTTTTGTCGACCGAGTCTGAAGCAGTTACATTTGAAATATGAAATAAATTCAATGACGATTATGTATGAACTTATAGCTGGAACATTATGTTGTACCCTTCGGACTGACAAAACTGATAAAAAAGACAGATATATAAAGATAATGATTGCAAGGATATTCCGGATAGCTCGCGCATGAAAAATCAGGACTAAATGACTACTGTACTGGCAAACGTTATGCGCGCCAGTAGTCAGCCTGGCAAAGAAGTGCAGATCAATAGTGCTGAGGACAGTTAGCCCATGCGTGGCAAGTGGCGATGCGCTGCGATAGCGTTAGTAAACGCAGGGGCGATACCAGCGGCGTTAGTGCAGTCGGTTAACAGCACGCCTTTATTGTCATCCTTAATGGCGGTTTAGTCGCCAGCTCTTCAGACACGTTCAGTAACGACGACAACATCCGCTCACGAATCGCAGCAACTTCGACTTTACTCAGTTCAAAACGAAAAGCCGCGATGATATGGGTTTGCTCAAGCTGGGTCTGGCTATTAAAAACAACCTGGCTTGAGCATAGTGCTCAGCAAACTTTTCTGGCTTGCCCCGTACTTTGTCAGCCTGGCATCCCGGGCGGTATTTTTTGAACCGCGCTCACCCGCTCCGGGATCCGCTCATGATCAAAATGGGTAATTTTCTCACGCAGAATAAAGTCTTCCAATAATGAAGGTCCGCGTAAGCCTACTTTAAGGGTGTTTTGATTGTCACTAAGCCGCACGCCCTGATTAGTGGTTAACGGCTGTTCACTGGCAACCGCCCGGCCCAGCTCCAGAGAGGTGACGGTTGCATTACTCCTCAGCGGAGCCGCATCTCCGATTTTCTCATTAACAGCTTGCTCCGTGTCTGGCGATGATAGATTTTCCTGTGATGACTGTTCAGCAGTTTCACTGTCGGGCGTTTTTGCTATCGTCATATCAATACTCCGTTGTAATAAAGTGTCCGGACAAGCAAGTGTCAGAATTACTGGTTATGGAAGAGTGTGGTGGGACAGGGTAGCGATGTCTGTGCGCTAACGTACGATCGGCTATCACTTCTGAGTAAAAAATATCAAATAAGGTGTTAAATAAATTGTTACTGTTATGTTGGCTGGCGTACAGAGAAAGGCTATTTGCTGCGCTAATCTGAGGCTTCACCCTGTGCAGGAGTCAACCGGTTTGGCCGTTGAATCTTGCCGCAGAGCATGGACGGAACTTTTAGCAGGAGGGACTTTAAATGATGGATAAAACTATGCAGACGAGCGGCACAGTGACCGTCGCTGGGAACGTGCCAGCCCATGTCATGTTGTTAAGTGCAGACAGTATTACCGGTGATGAAGTTTGTAATATGCAGGACGAAAAACTCGGCAAAATCCAGAACATTATGCTTGATACCACAGAGGGTAAGATCCGTTACGCTGTGTTATCTGCAGGTGGCTTTCTGGGGATGGGCGATCGTCTGTTTGCAGTGCCTTGGAAGGCGCTAAAACTGGATGCGAAAAACAAACGCTTTTTATTGAACGCCGATGCCGAGCGAATCAAAAACGCCCCCGGTTTTGATAAAGATAACTGGCCAAATATGGCTGACGCCAGCTGGAACTCGAGCGTCGAATCATACTACGCCACGTAATGATTACCTGACAAAGAGATGTTATTACACGTGTTCTACCGCTCATAATGAGCACATTTTTTACTATTATGGAGGCCTATCATGGCTAATCAAAACGATCAAAGTGGCCGTCCTGCAATGGACGAAGAAAAGCATCATAGTGGTGCGAACAAAGATCAGAAAAATCAACAAAAGCCTGACCAGCAAAAACCGGGAAGCGGTCCTGGCCAGAACAAGAAACCTGGACAGTAGTCAGTTTAAAAACTTGTAATTACACGACCCGGTAGCGATGCCGGGTTTTTTTATTGATTACTGCTCTGTGATCGTTAACTATTTGCTTTGGGCCGGCGGGTGCGAACTACCAGTTGCGGATACTGCTCACATAGCAGCGTCACATAATGTTTAAATTTTTCCTGAATGGATTTCTCTAGCACACTGGCTTTTAATAACTTTATCGCTTGCTTGCAATAACGTAGGTATTTTGTCGGCAAGTTTTCGCATTTGCTGGCCGTTTGCAGAATATTCATCGCCAGTATGGTATTGGTCGGCATCAGTTCAAACGTTTCACAAAATAAGCTGACCGCCTGAACAAAAAAACCATTTTCGTATGCATCGCCAGCTTCACCACTAATTTGTTTAATGGTTGCTTTTAGCTCCTCATGCCGGATTTTTTCCATCTTCAGCATAATTTTCTGCGTTTCGGTCAGGTAATCATCGTTAATTAAATAACTGGCCAGTTTGTCGATGTAAAACTGGCTGCCATGAATATCGCCTAATTCAAAATAGGCTTTGGCCGCATCCATACAGCTGTCGATGGTCATTTTCTCTGCTTTATCGGCTACGCCGTTATCAAGCAGTGGCTGCCTTGCTTCAATAAGTAAGCCTTTTGCTGCCAGAATACGACTGCGCACGACATTAACTGCTTTGTTCCAGCCGTTATCTATCGAGCGTTTTGCCACGCTATCGACCAGCTGACTGGCATTTTGCAAAATAATTGTGCGCTCCAATGGGTTTTTGCTGTAGGCGACATCAATTAAGCTTCGGGCATGATTCAGATAATTTTCGGGGCTTTCGTCAACGGAATAGCGAGCCGTGGCGACCAGTTTGCCATTAATCCGGGCGGCGGCTTCTTTATCACCAATAATGACATTCAGGTTGCTAAGTGTGCGTTGCCGATTAATGTTTTGTGGTGATAACAACACCGCCTGATATAAGGTTTGCTGCGCACTGTCGTAGCGTCCATATTTCACCATCAGATGCGACAACCAATCCAGCGCTTCCACCTTAGTAATGTCAAATTGAGTTAAATCGGCTAACTGCAGTTCAGTATCATCCCAGCGTTCCTGATAAAACGCAGCAATGGCTAAGCCAAGTCTGGCCCAGGGTAACGTTTTCTGGGAGAGTACGTTCTTGTAAAATTTTTCAGCCTGCTGATACTCGCCAGCTTTAAGTAGTAGTTCGCCTTTTATCCGCATTGCCTGAAAAGCAAATTCGGCTTTGTTTCTGGCCACGATGTCGCATTCTTTAATGGCGTCACTGAAATTATGTTCGAACAAACTTAAATGCACTTTTCTTAAGGCAATTTTCTGTTTTACTGCCCGAATAATTCGCTCGTTTAAAATGGGAAAGGTAAAGGGTTTTAAAATATAGTCGTCTGGTTGCAGTTCTATAACGCCGTGCACCATCTGGCGCTGGTTCTCGGCACTGATAATAATAAAACAGCATAATGGCGGCATCAGTGCTTGCTGTTTGAGGATCTCGAACAATTGATAACCGTCTTTACCTTCACCAAGATTGAAGTCGCAAAGAATGAAATCAAACGGGATATTCTGGCAGCGACTTATTGCATCGTTGGCGTCACGGCTTAAGTGAATCGATTCAAAACCTATCGTTTGCAGCATGGCTTTAACTGATGCACGCACCGGGGCGCTGTCTTCAACAACAAGAACCTGTTTACAACGAAAAAAACTGGCATCCATGGCAGTACCCAAAGGCGATAAGCGCTATCGAAAAGGCCTAATAAACTATGCCTGATAGTAGCTTTTTTTTAACCTGTAGGTAAAGTAATGAATGCGTAGCGGTTTAACATACGATTACCATTTTTATTGGTTGAAAATTAATCTATAACAGATCCCGCAGCGTAGTTGGTGTTCTGACAATGAAAAAATAGTAATAATAATTAAATTTGGAGCCTTGCCATGCATTTTCATCGTGTTGCTCATTTGAACCGGCAGGAAGTACGGATCGATCAATTAACGATCCATTCCCTTGAAATGGGTATTTATTTGGTTGAAGTAGATTTCGACAGCCGCAAAGGTTTTATTGTTGATGGCGACAACCGACCGCAACAATTTCACAGTGTGGAAGAAGTGAAGCTGGCGTTTGACGAGTGTGTGGTAAGAGAGGCATTTTTGGTTCATCAGTCAGCTTATGATGAAATGTGCGGAGGGCCGGAGAAAGTAGACAACACTCTTAGTGTGGCTGTCCACTTTAACCGGACTACTGCTTAGCATCTGGTGTTTACTTAATTTGCTTGCAAATCAGCGCTGCTCAGTCGGTAGCAGATGTTGCCATAATTGCTGCCACATCTGCTTATTCCGTTTTTTTAGTTGTGCTGCGTTATCAGCCAGGTGTGGCAAAATATCGTCTTTATTGGTCAGCAGTAAGTCGATAGACAGACATAAGCTTTCCGCCGTCAGATCCTGTACACAATAATCTGCCATACCAAAATCGCTCATCATGGCATGGTACTTATGGCTCCAGCTGGTAGCAATGCAGGGGACGCCCTGACTTAATGCATTGACCGCGCCATGAAAGCGCGAGCTGATCACCAGATCTGCGCCACCAATAAAGGCTTTTACGGCGAGCGGGTCTTCAATCTGGACCAGAGCACAAGGCGATAGCTTGGCAATTTCAGCGCAAAGCTCAGCATCTTCACGCCCCTCATGATTAACCATTACCACCTGATAACCTAACACTGTAAGTTTATCTGCCGCAGCGGCAAAAGCGCTGACGTAGCCAGATCGCATCGCTTCTGCATCAGCATGGTTATACTTTGACACGACCTTAGAGTTCGGAATGAGCGCAACGTAAGGCTTGCTGACCTCAGGTAACTCATAATTAGCTTGCGGGGTTAACCCCACGGTAAAATCCGGTGTCAGGATCACATTATCAGGTAGCGGGTTTACGCAACTTTGTAAGTGAGCCAGTGACACCGGGTCGCGGACAAAAATGAGTCTGGCATGCTGAATAATGTCCCGCATCGCTGCCTTGCTGTGTTCACTGGCAAAGGGACCAAATGCTTGTGGCATAAAAACAAAAGGTTTGCCGGCATGATGAAAACGTTTTACTTCTTTGGCGGTGTTTTGCAAAAACTGCAGTGGCCACTGATCGCCATAGGCAAAGCCGCTGGCTTCCAGCACGATATCAATGTCCCGTTCGGTGACCATGCCATAGCGTTTAAATAGCCGTTGCAGGGCGGCGGGGAATTTTGCTATCACACCGGTTAAATCCAGACCTTTACGTCGAAAAGCCAGTTTTTGCCAGGCTCCCAGCCGGGCCCGCTCAGGATAAGGTAAGTTTGGTCCGGGAGAGAGCACTAACTGATAATCTGGCAGGCTTTTTAAACCGTCAAGACAGGCCAGTAACATCAGATAGGCGCCTTTATTGCGAAACTGAACACCTTTAATTTCAACCAGCAGCGGCTTGTTCATATAAAACCCTTTTAACGTTGACCAGCATGCCGTGCGGTTATTAGCTGCCAAAGCTGTGCACGGGTACTAGCGAAGAAGAATAAGAAAAAAAACGAGGCAAACGCATAGGAGATCAAGGTAGCCCAGGCGGCTCCTACAATTCCCATGGTTGGGATCAACCACAGGTTAAGCCCGATATTTAGCAGGGCACCCATGCTATGGCTTGCCAGCGATAAGGGTTCCTGTTCGGTAATAATTAAATGCTGGCTAATCAGGTAGCGCACAAAAATAAAGCATCCGGCCCAGATATGGATCCGCAGTACTTCAATAGCCGCGGTAAAGCCCTCACCGAACAACATTGTGATTAACCAGGGTGCGGCCAGTGTCATAGCCAGTGCAATACAAAATGCTGCACTGAAGAACAGCAAACCAAACCGGCGTAATTTTAAATAATAAACCGTTAAACCATGGTGATAGCTTTTTAACATGTCTGGATAATAGCGGGTGGCTAATGTTGCCGGAAAGACATACCAAAGCTCTGACAAGCGGCTGGCTGCTGCGTAGATCCCGGCCTGTTCGCTGCCCGCCATCGCGCCGAGCATTACAATGTCAATTTTAAGATAAACCACCGCTACAATACCCGATACCCAAAGCCAGCTGGAGCGCTTTAATAACGGTTTTATTTGCTCTGCGTTAAACCAGCGTGGGTGATATGCAGGCCAGGGCGCTTCACCGGGTATAAAAGGTTGTTGTTTGTAGCGGTATAACAAATATTGTCCGAGGCCTACCAACATAAACTCGATGCCGGTGATTAGGATCAGACTGGCAATGCCAAAGCCGCTGTAAAGCAACGCCAGTTTTGCGACAAAGCTAACAAGTGTAATAACGGTTTTAGTATAAGCAGTGCTTCGAAATGTACCTTGATAGTTAAGGTAAAACTCAAATAACAATAAACCAAAAAAACTTTGCAGTAAAAATAATACTGGTATTGCAATACCCTTATTGCCGCTAAGCATATCCGGATACAGTAAATAAAAGCCCAGTAGCATCAGGCTGCCACCAAGTAAGCCCAGCGCTAAACGCACGGTTACCGCACTGTATAGCAGGGTCATTGCTTGCTGACTGGTTTGCTGCTGGACGATGCGCCGCACCACATTATTGTTGAGCCCCATGCTGGTTAAGGGGACCAAAAAAGTGCTCCACGCCATCACAATAGAGAAAATACCTAGCTCACTGGCACCCAGCACTCGGGCGACAAAAATGGTTAATACCGCTGCAGCGACTAATTTAACCAGACGGTCTCCCAACATCGCTGTTGCTCTGGCAACTAAGATTTTTTTTAGCATAGTACGCTCATATAAAACGATTAGTGAAAATCAAGACTAGCGCCGATTGGCTAAGTTGTGGCGAATGGCTGAAATAATGCGCCAGATATTTTGCATCAGGCCGATATACAAGGCAAACACCAGGAAAAACAGGGCTAACATTACCGGTTCGGGTACCAGCAAGTATTCACCAATAATACCGATGCAGGCAAACACCGAGGCCAGTGCCGAGATCAGAATTAATGATTCGCGGGAATTAAGGCCAAGCCGCAACGAGATATGATGCAGATGCTCACGGTCAGCTAAAAATGGCGACTGACCTTTTAACATGCGGCGTAGCATTATTGCCACCATATCCATTAAGGGTATCGCAATTAACCACAGGGCAGTGACTGGCCGGAAGCTGGCGGTTTCGCTTTGGGTGCTGATCAGCAACAACCAAATCACCGACAACCCTATGAGCATACTGCCGGCATCGCCCATAAATATTTTTTTTTGTTTAACCCAGCCCAGGTTAAATGCCAGATAAGGGAGTAAGGCGGCAATAAATACCAGAGGCAATACGGCCTGGCTGGCCTGGCCCCACAGCAACATAAATACCGCTACGCTGCTAAAACTAATCATGCTTAATAAGCCAGCTAAACCGTCTATGCCGTCGGTCATGTTAAAGGCATTAATTGCCGCAATCACTGCAATTAATGTCACAGGAATACCCAGTATGCCTAACTCGACTGTACCAAAGCCAAACAGATTACCTAAATTACTAATATGCAGCTCCAGGCTGTATATCATTGCCAGGCCAACGGCAAGTTGCACGACAAGACGTAATTTAACACTTAAATCTAAAGCATCATCAAATGCACCAAGGATGACAATGACTGCTGAACACGCCAGATAGTAGCCGAGCATAGGGTCTTCTGACAGCTGACTGCTTAACACCAGCATTAGCGTAATATAGATTGCCAGACCACCAATCAACGGCACTGCGCCAGTATGCTGCTTACGGCCATGTGGGATATCCAGCAACCCCACTTTCGCCGCCAGCGGTCTTAAGAAAATGATTGCCAGTAGACTGGTTATCATCGCCAGGATTAAAATTAACGTTAAGTCAGCTATCGGCATTTATGTTCCGCATTGACGTTATTCAGCCTGTCGTCAGCTGAAATCGGTTTATAATCTGGGTTAAGTGTATACAAAACTGGTTTGTTTAAGCTAATTAGCTATAAACTAAGTATTTTTAATGGCCTTGTGCCTATTGTAGTCAGGAATAGTGGCTTTTGGACAGTAAAACGTTACGTAGCGAACCCAGCGTATTAATTATTACCAACATGGGCCCGAAACCGTCAGCGCCATTTCAGGGCCAGTTTGTAACAGCGCAAGTTACCGGCCTGGACGCAATTAATCCTGGCTATCATTTTATGCGCTGGCATGCTGACTCAAGGCTGAACCGGTTACTGAAATATCCGGTATTTTTACTTGATTTTATCTGGCGGTTCATTCTTAGCAGACGCACCTACTCGGTGGTCCATGTGCATTTTTTCTATCCAACGATTTGGCTGGCGCTGTTATACCGGTTGTTTCGCAACCCCAAGGCAAAAATTATCGTGACCTGCCATGGCAGCGATATTTATAAATATCAGTCCCCAGGATTCTGGTATCGTTGGTGTGCTGATAAAGTGCAGCATTGGATTTTTACCAGTGAGGCGCTGAAAAACCGCTTTAGCTTACCGTGTTCGCCCAGTACTGTGCTATCAGCAGGCATCGCAGACAGTTTTGCCAGAGAAACACCGCTCGAACTGGCCAGCAAAACTATTGACTTACTGTATGTTGGCAGCCTTGATTTTAACAAAGGTATTGATCGTTTAATCGGGTTATTACCGGCATTAACCACTAAAAAGATTGTTATAGCCGGAGCTGGCCCCTGGTTGTCTAAACTACAGCAGGCTGCTGCGCCATTTCCTAACGTCAGCATACTGGGGCCGCAAACGGCGAGCGAACTGGCGGGTTTATACCGGAAAGCCCGCTGTTTTATCAGCGTGTCGCGGCATGAGTCATTTGGACTGGTTATGGCAGAAGCGATGGCTTGCCATACCCCGGTAGTTGCCACGTATACTGACGGTGCTGCGGCTCAGATCCAACAGGGCGTAAATGGTTATCTGGTCGCACAGCATAGCGAAAGCAATAGCAACAGCCAAACTGAGCAACAGGTACTGGCCGGTTTATTGGCTGCACTGGAGCAGCTGTGGCAATTACCTGCTGCGGGTTATCAACACATGCAGCTCGAGGCCAGAGCCTGGGCAGAGCAGTGCTTGGTCAGTGATGTGGTATCAAAACTAATTTGTCTTTATCCCAAAGTGTGAGCTATGCCAGATATGATGCAAACAGCAAGGCAACAAGCGATGCCAGAGCAGGTGAAAATTGGTGTTATCGAGGTGGCGGCCTTTAACGATATGACAGTGCTGCTAGAGTATATTGTGCCCGCCAGCGGGGCTGTTTTTGCAGGTTCTGCCATTGCGGTAAATCCGGAAAAGGTGCTAACTGCCAGTGATAACACCTCACTTCGTGACGTGATTGAGGCGGCAGATATACGCTATGCCGATGGTATTGGCGTAGTGAAAGCCATGCGCCGACGCCTGAAACGTCATGTCGCGCGGATACCAGGCTGTGAATTATGGCAAGCGCTGATGGTTCGTGCGGCGCAGTATCAGGTGCCGGTATTTATTATTGGCGCTAAACCACAGGTTTTAGCCCAGACCCATGACAAACTTATTGCCGGGGGCACCTTAGTGGTGGGGGCGGTTGATGGTTATTTTAAAGATGAAGCTGCCCTTATTGCCCAGATTAAACAATGCGATCCGCGGATCATTACTGTTGCTATGGGCTCGCCAAGGCAAGAACTGCTGATCCAGCGGCTGCAGCAGGCACATCCTGATTGTTTTTATATGGGAGTGGGTGGTACCTATGATGTTTATACCGGCAATGTAAAACGGGCGCCGGCACTGTGGTGTAAACTGAATCTGGAATGGGCTTATCGGTTGGTATTGCAACCAAGTAGAATAGGCCGGCAACTCGGCTTAATGCGTTATCTGTGGTGGTATTGGACAGGCAAGGTGTAACAGGATGACAAAAATGAGCGCTAAACAAGACTGGCCGTTAATTAGTGTCTATATGCCGACGTATAACCGGGCGAAAATGGCTATTCGGGCCATTGATTCGGTGCTGGCACAAGATTATCCCAACTTTGAACTACTGGTAGTCGATGATGCTTCTAAAGATGACACCTGGGTTACGCTGACCAATAAATATGGCAATGACGACAGAGTGCGCTTTTTTCTGCAAAAAGAGGGCAAGGGAGCCTGTGCCGCCCGTAACCTGGCTATTTTAAACGCTATGGGTGAGTTTGTTACCGGTATTGACGATGACGACGAGTTTTTACCTCATCGCCTTAGCAGCTTGTATCAGGCGTATGATGCCCAGTACAGCTGTGTAAGTTCCGGTTATATCTGGGATTATGGTAGTGTGCAGAAAACCTTATTTGCCAAAGATGAGGTGGTGACGCTGCGCAGTTTGCTTGATTTACATACCTTATCGAATCAGGCGCTGGTAGCAAGAGACAGAATGCTGCAATTGCAAGGGTTTGATGAAAGCCTGGCCGCGTTTCAGGATTATGATATGTGGGTCAGAGTGGTTGCACAGTATGGACCGGCGCGGCGCATCAGCGATGCCAGTTATAAAGTGAATGTGGGCCATGAACTTGGCCGGATCACGAATTCACCAAAACGGTTAGATGCCCATAAGCAGTTTGTTGCCAAACACCGCGCTCTGATGAGTGAACGCAATTTACAAAACCAGATGTTTTACCGGCTGATGATGGAAAAACAACCCCTGAGTTTACTGGAGTTGCTGCGCCAGTGCCGCTTCGGTTTGCCAAAATTAAAGTGGAGATATTATCTTAAGCAAAAAATGGCCCGTCTCAGCAGTTTGCGTATTCGGTTGTTTAGTAAGGGGCTTGCCGGGTTATTCAGAAAGTAATGCTGCAACTGCACTTACCTGGCTCAGCATCGGCCCTTCCTATGCCTAAATTGGCAGCGAAAAGCTGGCCGGCGATGTTATTGTTTTATCTGGCGCCCTGGTTTTTACTGGTGGACAGCATCAGTGGTGCTCTGCAATCGTTGCCGCTGGTGTTGCCGTGGTCACTGTTTTATAAAGCGCTGTTGCTGACTTTACTGGTCTGGCAATTGATCCTCTGGCGCGACAAAACCTTACTGCTGTTGATGGGGCTGCTGTTATTAGCGCTGATCGGCCCTGGATACAGTTATCTTACATTGCCTGCGCTGCAGAGCAGGGGGCTGGCAGGGTTTGCTGGTAGCGAACTTCCAGTGTTGTTAAAGGCCCTGGCACCGTTATTAGCGTTTCGTTTTTACCAGCAATTTTGTGCCCGGTATCCTGCTGAGTTTACGGTGATGACAGACCGGCTGATGTTACTGAGCTTTCTGGTTATTCAACTGAACCTGGCCCTGGGATTGGCCGGTTTTGGTGATACCGCTTATCAACCTATGGATAATGTTGCGCAGTCCTTTTTAGGGGTAAAAGGCTTTTTTTACTCAACCAATGAGTTAGCGGCTGTGCTATTGGTGGTCAGTGGCTGGTTGTTATGGCGCAGCTGGCCGCGACACAAAGCCTGCTTTGTTGCCGTAAGCCTGCTAACCATAGCCAGTGCTATATTGCTGCTGACGAAAACCGGGTTGTTCGGTAGCGTGCTGTTGGTAACGTTTATCCCTTTACTGAGTGCGCGCCCCGGGTTCTGGCGGCAACATTATAAAAAAGTCCTCAGCGCTCTGCTGCTGTTGTTAAGCGCCGCGCTGTTACTGGTGTGGTACGCAGAGCCTTTGCTGCGCGCGGCTGGGTTGTATGACAAACTGGCTTATGCTTACCAGCAACGCGGCGTAGCAGGTATTGTATTGTCGTCCCGGGATTTGTATTTATCAGTGATCTGGCAACAGACAGAACAGCATTATACCGCCCTACACCGATTTTTTGGGGTAGGTTTGGCGGGCGTAAGTGTCCTGCTGAAAAAATATTTTATTGAAATTGACCTGTTTGATCTGATGATATTTTATGGTATTGCCGGAGCGCTGATTTTTTGCCTGACATTCGGCCACTTTATGTATGCTTGCTGTCGCCGCTTGTCTGACCACCCATTAGCCGCAACGGTGTTGTTTATTAACGTGTTATTACTTGGCGTTGCGATGTTTGCCGGCCATATTCTGACGTCGGGCATGCTGTGGCTACCCTGGGCGTTGCTAAATGCCGCGGTATGCAATCAGCTTCTTTTATCACCGTTAGCCAGCACCACGCCAAAGGTTGTACGAGGGCCAGATGAAAGACTTACTTGAACCTTTTTTATATCCACAAAATATTTTCCTGTACGGTTTGTTAATTGCGTGCGTTTTTTATCGCAAAAAAGGTTTGTGGTTTTTATTGCTGGGATTTTATCTGGCGGGCAATACTTATTTTGCCAATATGGTACGAAGCCACTATGCGGGCCAGATCGGCGGCAGCAGTCTGGCACAAAGCAACAGTACCTATGTGGTGTTGGGATGCGGCGGCTCGGCCGAGACACTGCCAGCTTGTGCCATAGCCAGGCTGGACCGGCTGGGACAAAGCCTGGGCGGGCAGACGGCAGCGGTGATTATCACTACCCGCCATTGCCAGCCTTATCAGGATTACCTGCTTAGCCAGCAATCCCAGCCTCTGGCCATAGATTGTATAGATGCCGGCGATAACACTTATCAGGAGTTTAGCCAGTTAAGTAAAAGGCTTGGCAAGCAACAACGACTACAAGTGGTTACCAGCGACTATCATGGTTGGCGGGTAACTAAACTGATCCAGTATCATCAGTTAAATGCCGGTTTATCGACGGTAAGCAGCCAAACTTTCCGACCGCTTAATTGCCATCTGAATTGCATGTTTACCGTTAACCTCAGTAACTACGATTTATATAGCAAACTGATTGCGGAGTATGCCAGTTACCTTGTCTGGCGTGTTAGCGTAAGCGTCGGGATATGGTAGTTTTAATCATCATTCAGGGCATTGTTAATCATGGTTTGGGTGACCTGAGTTGGCGACACCGCGTTAGAATGAGGCCGCTGACTGGTATGGCGCCTAAAGCAATAATGATAAAACGCCATTAAGGCGACAACAGCGGGTAGCAAGCCGATAAAGTAAAAGAATACGGCGCTGCCAAACTGATCAAGCAGCAATCCGGATAGCATTAAACCGCCAATAGCACCTAAGCCATTGGCCCGGATAAGCACACTGCTGGCTGCAACCATCTGTCGTTTTGCCAGGTGATCATTAGTATGGGCAATTGCCATAGAATACAGCGGTAAAAATAACGCACCAAAAATATAACAGGCCAGATACAGCTGCCATCCGCTAGCGGCAGTTAACTGCGCCAACCAAACTGCGACCGTACTGGCACCAAACCCACACACCGTCATAATCAGTTTGCGGTCAAAACGATCAGACAACTTACCCAATTGAAATTGCATACACAGACAACCGAAGATAAATATGGCCATCAGGCTGGCAATATTAAATAACGGTAAACCCAACCTTGAAAAATAGACCGGGCCAAATCCAAACATTGACGCATAACCAAACTGCAAAATAAAGCAGCCCAGCACGCCAAGGGGGACCATTTTCAATAGCTGACGAACCGGCATTTTTTCAGCTTGCTGAAACGTCGGGGCCGGCGTTTTGGTAATCAACAGCGGTATGACAGCGGCACTTATTAACACTGACACCAGACTGAACTGAATAAAATCCCGTGGGTCGCCAACTGTGATCAAAAACTGACCCAGGCCAATACCGCCGAATAACATCGACACATATAAAGACAGCAGTGTGCCGCGGTTCTGATTGTCTGCTTTATCATTTACCCAGCTTTCGGCAATCACAAAAATAGCAGAGAAACAAAAGCCTGATAATAGCCGCAGAAAAAACCAGGCGTAGGTATTGACCCAGATTGCATGCAGCAAAATGCTGATAGAGGCCATTGACGCCAGAGCGGCAAAGGCCCGGATATGACCAACCCGCATAATCATTTTCGGAGCCCGGATTGACCCCAGTAAAAAGCCGATAAAATACCCGGCCAGCATCAGGCCAATATTGACACTGGCGAAGCCCTCCAGTTCAGCGCGCAGCGAGAGCAGGGTGTTTTGCAAGCCTGTCGTCATGCCGACAATGGCGACGCCAAGAAATAGTGGCCAGCTAGATTGCAAAATAGTCTTCAAAACAATTCTTTCCTGATGACGAAAGTGACTAGTTTAACCTAAAGCGTGTGCTATTGCCGCATTAAGCCAGTTGATTGACAAGGTCAGGCCGGTACTTTAGGCTATTTTTCAGTGACTAGGTACGAGGTGAATTTGTCCAGTAAAACTGCTTTTAAAACGTTACCGTGGCAAACCAGCCATCGTGAAAAGCCCAGACGCTTTGGGATTGAAATAGAATTCAGTGGCCTGGAGTTGCAAGATGTGCAGCAGTTGGTTGCTAAACATTTATCGCTCAGCTCAGAAGAGAGCGGTCGCTATCGTTACAAACTTAGCGGCGATCCGGCAGGTGATTGGCTGGTTGAGCTCGATTTTCAGTTATTAGCTAAAATGGGTGAGCAAAAGTTTGATGCTGACTCGATAACAGACAATATGCAGGAGTCGTTTGAATCGCTGCTGGCCGCCGTGGCCAAACAATTAGTGCCGGTGGAATTAGTCACGCCGCCATTGCCGTTTGCACAGCTTGATATTGTGGCTGAGCTTATTACCAAATTGCGTAACGCGGGTGCAAAAGGTTCGTCTGAGTCGTTACGTTATGCTTTTGGTTTGCAACTTAACCCAGAGATCCCAGCGGCAGACGAAAATCTGTTATTGCGTATTATTCAGGCTTTTGTCTGTTTGCAGCCATGGCTAAGGCAACGTGAAAATATTGATTTTATTCGTAACCTTACGTCTTATATTGAGCCTTACCCAGCAGCGTATCAACAGAAAATTCTTGATAGAAATTATCAGCCCAGTATGGCCCAACTGATTGATGATTACCTTATCGATAATCCGAGCCGTAACCGGGCTCTGGATTGTTTACCACTGTTTATACACCTTGATAAAGCACGAGTCAGGGCGGTAACCACGAACAAGTTAATTAAACCAAGGCCTGCTTTCCACTACCGGTTACCCAGCTGTGAAATTCATCAGGCTGACTGGAGCTTGCAACGTGCGTGGGATGGCTGGGCTCAGGTTGAAATGCTGGCATATGATCAGAAACGTTTGCAACAGTGCATGGCAGCTTACCAGCACTACCTGGTAAAGACTGGCAGTTCAAAGAAGTCCTGGGTAAGCGAGGTAGAGCAGCAATGGCTAAACCTGTAATTGCGATAACTGGTCCTGAGCGCGGCGCATTCGGACCAAGAACACTTGTTGCCATTGCGGTCAGGTGGTACGGCGGGACACCGCTGCAATTAAAGCCATCAAGTAAGCTCTCAGCTAAGCAGTTTGATGGTGTGGTCATTACCGGTGGTCACGATGTTGATCCGGTTTTGTATGCCGCTGAGGCAGAAGTACAACCAAAGTACGACCCGGCGCGGGACGAGCTGGAAATGGCAGTAATAAAGAAAGCAGAAGCCGAGCAATTGCCGCTACTGGGAATTTGTCGCGGTGCACAGTTATTAAACGTCAGCCGGGGAGGTGGTTTGTTTCAGCAATTAACTGATCAGCGCCAGCATACCTCGCAGCGCTGGACCGTGTTACCGCTTAAAACGTTGTGTCTGGTAGAGACCGATTCTGCTTTATATAAGATTTTTAAGTGTCGCAAAGCCCGGATAAACAGTTTACATAATCAGGCCATTGCTAAGCTTGGCAAGGGCTTGCAGATTGTTGGTCGTGATCTGGATAATATTGTCCAGGCGGTGGAGGACCCATCACGCCAGTTTGTGATGGGAGTGCAGTGGCATCCGGAGTTCTTAATTTTTATTCGCCGCCAACGCCATTTATTTAAAGCCGTGGTTAGCCAGGCCCGGCGCCGTCTGGCGGATACTGACAGTTGATGCTCGCTGCTGGCGCGTGGCACAAGCTGCAGCTGATGTCGTTCAGGCAATGGGCTGTTTACGCAGCTTAGCGTTTATCATCACAAAACTAAATAATAACGCGCCGCCAATAACACCATATAAGTGGGCATCAATGGCCACGGTGGCACTGATTAACTGACCTAACTGCGGATCCGGCCCCTGGAATTGTTCATAAATAATTTTAGCCAGAATGCCCAAGGTAAGCAGCACTCCGCCGGTTTTGCCGGTTTTTATGTCCAGCAAAGCCCCGAAAAACAACAAGCCATGCAATACTCCGGATAATCCAACGTAGCGTTGAATATCGGGTTGAAACCAAAACATCAGGCTACTTATCAGCACTGCGTTAAACAGCAACTGCCAGAATAACGCTAATTGGCGCTGATAACCGGCATGCAACAACATAATGACCAGCAAGCCACCGCCATTTAACAACAGGTGGTACAGGTTGGAATGGAGCAAATGGCCGCTGATTAAGCGCCAGGCTTCGCCACTGGCCACATTTGCTTTTTGGTAGGCAAATATCTGTTGCACAGATTCTGGTAACATAAAAGCCAGAATAGCCAGTGATAACAAGAGATAAAAAGGGCCGAAACCTGCTTTAGCGTTAAATAATGGCTGCATGCTCGCCTGAAATAAAAGTAGGGGTAAGAATAGCGCTATCCAAAACTAATTTGTCCGCGATATCAAGTTGTATTTCGCTGAACGCCTTGATAAGCCGTTGAACACGCTTGATCTGCTGCACGCTTCTGGTTAGGGTGTAATGCGGCATTTAATGGGAAAAAAATATGAGATCGTTTTATCTGTTGTTGACAAGTTTTACTCTGCTGCTGGTCAGCGAATGTACAGCAGCAACAGTGCCAGTGCAGCAGGAAACCCGCGAGCCTGAAGCCGCCACCGGTTTAACAAAGCAGCAATTAATCCGCACTAAGCAGGCGATGGTCGCCGCTGCACATCCTTTAGCGGTTGCAGCTGGTACGCGTGTACTGGCCAAAGGGGGCAGCGCAATTGATGCCGCTATAGCCACGCAGTTAATGTTGGGCTTGGTAGAGCCGCAAAGCTCTGGCATTGGCGGTGGTGCCTTTATTTTACATTGGCAAAAAAACGGCCAGCGCTTAACCAGCTTCGATGGCCGTGAATCCGCTCCAGCCCTGGCTGATGAGAGCTTATTTACCGTTGATGGCAACACACTGGACTGGCGAAGTGCCTATGTGGGCGGTAAGTCGGTTGGGGTGCCCGGGGTCCTAAAAGCGCTGGAGCAAGCCCATCAGCAGTATGGTCGGCTGCCCTGGTCAGTATTGTTTACCGATGCTATTGAGGCCGCGGAGCAAGGCTTTAATGTAACGCCGCGCATGGCCAAACACCTTAAAATGGGGTGGAATGTCGGCGTCAGAAACCTGGCACCGGCTAAAGATTATTTTTATCCCAATGGCCAACCGTTGTTGGCCGATCAGCAGATCACCAACCCCGCCTACGGCAAATTACTCAGAGCAATTGCTGCAAAGGGCGTCAGTGCGTTTTATCAGGGCGAAAATGCTCAGGCACTGGTTGCCACGGTGCGTGGCGCAGAGATCAACCCCGGACAATTATCCCTACAGGACTTAGCCAATTATCAGGCAATAGAGCGAGAGGTGTTATGCCAACCGTACCGCGAGTTTCAGGTGTGCGGTATGGCACCACCAAGTTCAGGTGGCATTGCTGTAATGCAAATACTGGGTATATTGTCAGCTTTTGAGATGGATAAGGTGCCCGCCGGTTCTGTCCGCGCGGTTCATTTAATCAGCCAGGCAGCCCGCCTGGCATTTGCCGACAGAGAGCGCTATCTGGCCGATACCGATTTTAGTCCGGTACCGGTTGCCGGTATGCTGGATCCGGCTTATTTAACCCGTAGGGCAACCCTGATTAGCCCAGATCAGAATATGGAAACTGCCGCCGCTGGCCAGCCGGACGGAGCATTGCCTCTGGCTGATGCCCAGGCAATCGAGTTTGAAAATACCAGTCATTTATCTGTGGTGGATCAATATGGTAACGCAGTCAGCATGACCACCAGTATTGAAAATGTATTCGGCTCAGGCTTGATGGTAAATGGTTATTTACTTAACAATCAACTGACTGACTTTAGTTTACAGGCCGAAATTGATGGCAAATTAGTCGCGAATCGGGTGCAGGGCAATAAACGTCCGCGCAGTTCTATGGCACCAATGATGGTGTTTGATCACGACAACAATCTGAAATTATTAACCGGTTCACCCGGGGGCAGCAGAATTATTAATTATGTTGCGCAAAACTTGGTGGCCGTGCTTGATTGGCAAATGGATTTGGAGCAGGCAGTGAATTTACCGCGCTTTACTCATCGTAATGATTATCTTGCGTTAGAAGCGGGCACGCCGCTGGCAGCATTAGCACCAGCTCTGCAGGCGATGGGTTATCAGGTTAAAGTGCAGGATCTTAATTCGGGTATTCATGCCATTGAAATTACGGCCGAAGAGCTGCAAGGGGCTGCTGATCCAAGACGGGAAGGCACTGCGGCTGGCTTTTAATGTCACTGATTTAATAAGTAGCAAAACAGAATAAGAGCAAAATTATGAGTGTACAGATAACGCAGAATGATGCTGGTGTGCTAACGCTAAGCCTGCAGCGGCCGGACAAAAAGAATGCGCTTAGCCTGGCAATGTATAACCAGCTGACTGAAGCGCTGCAGAAGGCCAGCCGGGATCCATCGGTTAAAGTCGTTGTATTGCAAGGTTCGGATAGCTGTTTTTCCAGTGGCAATGACCTAAAGGATTTCCTAAAGGCCGGTGAGCTTAATGCCGATCATCCTACCGTCGCGTTTTTATACCAGCTTAATGCCTTCACCAAGCCAATAGTGGCCGCAGTAGCCGGTCTGGCGATAGGTATTGGCACGACGGCTTTATTGCACTGTGACCTGGTGTATGCTGCACCTGGGTGTCGCTTTCAAATGCCATTTAGTCAGTTAGGATTGTGTCCGGAGGCGGCATCAAGCTTGTTGTTACCCCAGCTGGTTGGCTATCAGCGCGCAGCCCAATATCTGTTGTTAGGGGAGGCATTTGACACAGAGCAGGCTGTGGCCATGGGACTGGTAAACCAGCAAGTAGATAGCGCAGCGCTACTGACCTTTGCTGCGGAAAAAGCCCTGCAACTGGCCAGGTTACCTGCTGAGGCGGTACAACAGAGCAAAGCGTTACTTCGCGGCAAAATAAAACGTAAAGCCGATAAGGTTATCGCTGCTGAGCTTGAGGTTTTTGGCGACTTGCTGAAAAGTGACGCATGTCAGCAGCAACTGCAGGGGTTTTTCACAAAAACATAAAACGGCAAAGACATCGCAGCCCTGTTGCCTGGTGTGGCTCAGTAGGTTGCGGTGCTGCTAAAAGGGTCGGCTTGGACTTCAGTTACCAGCCACTTTCCACTTTTTTTCACCATACTGACCGTGCGAAGGTTATCAACCTTTTTGCCATCGCGCTCACCACTGAATACCAGAGTAATATCTGCGTTGTCATCATATTGCTGGCGCAGATTCTGCCCACTACGGTTTACTTCGATCGTGACCGTGTCGTACGACATATTCATCAATGTTCGGCCAACCTGGCGCGGTGTTACGTAGGAATCTAACAGAGCCGCGAATTCATCAGTACTGAGGCTTTTGGCTTTTTCCAAATCTTTTTCATTGTAAAGCGCATGGAAAAATTCGGTAGCAATGTGCTCAGGAGTACCCCAATGTGCATTGCTTTTTGGTTTTTCGTTACAAGCACACAGCAGCGCAGCGCTAAGGAGTAATGGCAGTATCATTTTCATCAGCGGCTAACCTCAGAGACACATTATGGGAGCAGTGTGGAATTTTTTTCAGCCGCTGTAAATAGAAAAGGCCGCATTGAGCGGCCTGTATTGCAGCTGACTTGAGCTTAAGGCTGAAGTTCTTGTTCAGTAAAAATGTTAGCAAACAACGGGCTGGACAAGTAACGCTCGGCAGCACTGGCCAGAATAACCACGATATTTTTACCGGCATTTTCTGGTTTGGCAGCCTGACGCTGTGCGGCAATTAATGCGGCGCCAGATGATATGCCAGCCAGAATGCCTTCTTCTTTCATCAGACGGTGGGTGGCGGCAAAAGCGTCTTCGCTGCTTACCGTTTCTACTTCATCAATTAGTGATAAATCGAGGTTGCCCGGGATAAAACCGGCGCCAATACCCTGAATTTTATGCGGTCCGGGCTTAATTTCTTCGCCAGCTTTGGCCTGGCTGATTACCGGAGACTCTGTCGGCTCTACCGCAACAATGTGCACCGGCATTTTCTTCACTTCTTTTAAATAGCGGCTGACGCCGGTGATGGTGCCGCCGGTGCCGACGCCCGCGATAAAAATATCAACTTTACCGTCTAAGTCGTTAAAGATTTCCGGACCAGTGGTATCAACGTGAATTTGCGGATTGGCCGGATTTTCAAACTGCTGTAGCAACACATAACGGTTTGGATCAGATGCCAGAATTTCATGAGCCTTTTCGATAGCGCCTTTCATGCCTTTAGGGCCTTCTGTCAGCACTAAGTTAGCACCAAGCGCTTTTAACAGCTTACGCCGTTCCAGGCTCATGGTGGCAGGCATTGTCAGGGTGAGTTTATAACCACGGCTGGCGGCAACAAATGCCAGCGCAATACCAGTGTTACCTGAGGTTGGCTCAATAATTTCTTTGTCGGCCGTCAGTACACCACGCTTTTCAGCATCCCAGATAAGTGCAGAGCCCAGGCGACATTTAACACTGAAGCTGGGGTTACGTGATTCAATCTTCGCATAGACATTAGCACCGCCGGTAATGGTCCGGTTTAATTTGACCAGAGGGGTGCGGCCGATAGACAATGAGTGGTCTGCAAATACGTTTGCCATAAAAAGCTCCAATTACAATAATAATGCTGCTAAGAATACGCCAGCAGCATAAAAGATGAAGTAGCGTTTGGCTATAACTTATATCATTTCACTTTAGCTGAAAATTTTACCGCAAGAGGATGAAGATGGCCTTTGAAAGTACTGACAATTATATCGTATCGACCGAGCTTGGCCTGGCGGTCAACGCTGCGGTGACGCTGCAGAAACCATTACTGATAAAAGGCGAGCCGGGCACCGGTAAAACGCGGCTGGCAGAAGAGCTGGCGCAGAGTCTTAATACTGACCTTATTCAGTGGCATATCAAGTCCACGACCAAAGCACAGCATGGCTTGTACGAGTATGATGCCGTATCGCGGCTACGAGATAGCCAACTAGGTAGCGACAAGGTGCAGGATATCAGCAACTATATTCGTCCTGGCAAATTATGGCAGGCGTTTACCGCCACTAAGCGACCGGTGTTGCTGATTGATGAAATCGACAAGGCAGATATCGAGTTTCCAAACGATTTACTGCACGAGCTGGACCAGATGGCGTTTTATGTCCATGAAACGGGTGAACACATACGCGCCACCGAGCGGCCAATTGTGATTATTACTTCGAACAATGAAAAAGAGCTGCCAGACGCGTTTTTGCGCCGCTGCTTTTTCCACTATATTCGGTTTCCTGATGCCCAAACGCTGCGCTCGATTGTGGCGGTGCATTACCCTGATATTCAACAGCAATTGCTAAGCACTGCGCTGGAAATATTTTTTGAGCTTCGCGAGTTACCGGGATTAAAGAAAAAGCCTTCTACCTCTGAGTTGTTAGACTGGTTAAAGCTATTGTTAGCTGAGGATATTCCGGCCAGTGTGTTAACGGATAAACAGCAAAAAGGCGGGCTGATGCCAATGTTTGGTGCTTTGCTGAAAAATGAGCAGGATGTCGCTCTGGTAGAAAAGCTGGCGTTTTTAGCGAAGCGGCAAGGACGCTAACGCATGTTCGTGGCATGCGTGTGGTATTTAGTTCGCCGGGGTCGACTGCAATACTCCTTTTGGCTCGTCGCAGCAACTCGCTGCGGCTGGCGCCTTCGCTCAGACACTCTGCGCCGACCAAAACGAGTTTCCAGTCTCACCCTGCTACCGGGGCAACTAATATGTTAATTGATTTCTTTTTCACGCTGCGTAAATACGGCTTAAAGACCAGTATTACCGAGCTGCTGGATTTACTCAATGCCTTAAAGCAGCAGGTGATCTTTGCCGATACCGAGGCGTTTTATCAGTTATCCCGCTTATGTCTGGTGAAGGATGAAACACAGTATGACAAGTTTGACCGCGCTTTCGCTGATTATTTTAGCGGTGTGGCCGAGGTAGATATTGCCGCCAGTATTCCGCCTGAGTGGTTGGTGCCTGAAGTGCTGCGTCAGTTAAGCGATGAAGATAAAGCGAAACTGCAAGCGTTAGGTGGCCTGGATAAACTGCTGGAAACCTTACGCGAACGCTTAGCCGAGCAGCAAAAAAAGCATGCCGGTGGTAATAAGTGGATTGGCACCGGCGGCACGTCACCCTTTGGCGCTTACGGTTTCAACCCCGAGGGGGTACGCATTGGCCAGCAGGGCAGTGGCCAGCGCCGCGCAGTGAAAGTGTGGGACAAGCGCGAGTTTAAAGATTTAGACACGGACAGCGAATTAAATAACCGCAGTATTAAACTGGCATTAAAGCAGCTGCGTAAATTTGCTCGAACTGGCAGCGAGACCGAGCTGGATTTGCAGGGCACCATACAGGCAACGTCGGAGCAGGCGGGTTGGCTGGACTTGCGCTTTGTTCGTGAGCGGCATAATGCGATAAAGCTGCTGGTCTTTTTTGACGTTGGCGGTTCAATGGATGACCATATTGAGCAATGCCAGAAGCTGTTTGCTGCGGTAAAAACAGAATTTAAACATCTGGAGTTTTTCTACTTTCATAACTGTGTTTATGAGGGCGTGTGGCGCGACAATAAAAGACGTTACACCGAGCAGATAAAGGTAGACGATATTATTCATACCTATGGCAGCGACTATAAACTGATTTTTGTCGGCGATGCTACTATGGGCCCATATGAAATTGAGTATCCTGGGGGCAGTGTCGAGCATTTTAATGCGTTACCCGGCAAAGTCTGGCTGCAACGCTTGCTTGGTCAATACCCGAAGGCAGTATGGCTGAATCCGCAACCACAGCAGTGGTGGCAACACTACTTTTCTATTGACCAGATCAGCCAGATAATGACAAAACGAATGTTTCCATTGACTCTGGACGGCCTGAGCAGCGCCATTAAAACACTGTTATGATGCACGATATAACCTGGCAGCGAAGTAACTAACAAGGATAAACAGCATGACATTGCAGCGGCCTCTGAAAAGCCGGTTATGGATTTGGTTGTTATGGCTGGCAGGTTTCTACGCTGTCTGGTTATACCTTGTTGCCGGGTTAGGTCACTGGTCTACTGCTGTCGCGCATTGGCCAATGGCCGTTGCAATGACATTTGGCAGCTATGCAGCAGGCTCGACCCCTATGGGCGGCGGTACTGTCGGCTTTCCGGTGTTGGTATTATTGTTTGAGTTGCCGGCCAGTCTGGGGCGTGATTTCAGCTTTGCCATTCAGTCTATAGGCATGACCAGTGCTGCGATATTTATTCTGGCCAGACGTCAGCCGCTGGCCTGGGCCACGCTGAATGGCGCGATGCTGGGAGCATTGTTCGGCACCCCTTTTGGTATTTTTTTTATTGCACCTTACGTGCCTGAGCTGTGGATTAAACTGCTGTTTGCGGTGGTATGGGCCAGCTTCGGCTTACTGCATTTATGTCGTTTAAACGAAATTGCTGGCCACAGTGGTATAACCGACTTTGATGAAAAATGGGACTTTAAGCTGGGCCTCTGGATAGGTTTGCTGGCGGGCGCTACTGTGGCCGCCGTTACGGGTGTTGGCATTGATATGGTGCTTTACACTGCGCTGGTGCTGTTATGCCGTGCCGATCTGAAAATCGCTATTCCTACTTCGGTGGTGATTATGGCGTTCACTTCGGTATTGGGGGTAGTGGTTAAAACCGTTTCTGGGCAAGGCCTGGCCCCGGGCGTGTTTGAAAACTGGCTGGCCGCAGCACCGGTAGTAGCAATAGGTGCACCGCTTGGAGTCTTTATTGTGGCGATAATTGGTCGTAAACCCACGCTGTTAGTGGTGGCAACATTGTGTGTCGGACAGTTTGTCTGGACCTTGTACGCAGAGCAGCAGCGGCTTGGCCTGACGGGAATGTTACTGGCAGGCCTGGCCGTACTGGCTTGTCTGGCAGGCTTTGAGTTGCTGCGCCGTTGGGGTGCGATACTGGTGGGTGAGAAAGTCGCCAAAGCCCGAGAAAAAGTGCTTGCTGACCAAGGATAGCTTGCAGGATGCAACGATTCGGCTATTGTGCAATTTGCCTTTAGTTAATTTCCATAACAGGAACTCTGATGTTTAACAGCTTAACCCAGATTGGATTGCCGCTGGCACTTATCCTGATTATGACAGGCGTTGGTATGAGTCTGCGCCCGGCTGATTTTCGCCGGGTTTTTGCTGCCCCAAAAGGGTTTATTATTGGCTCGTTGGCGCAATTATTGGTGCTACCCCTGACCGCAATAGCGGTGATAGCGCTATTTAACTTGCAGGCAGAACTGGCAATAGGCTTATTTATCTTAGCGCTTTGCCCCGGCGGTACCACGTCAAACCTTTACAGTTATTTAAGTCGGGCCGATGTTGGCTTATCCGTATCATTAACGGCTGTGGTAGGTTTTATTACGCCTTTTACTATTCCGCTGCTAGCAGTTTGGGCAATTGGTTTTTACGGCGCTGCCAACGCCAGCTTGCCATTACCGGTAGTTAAAACCTGGCTTACCCTAATAATAGTCAGCGTATTTCCGGTGTTGGTGGGGATGGCAGTGCGGGCGAAATGGCCGGCTTTTGCCAAGGGCGCAGAACCGGTAATTAGCCGCTTCGCTATCATTGTGTTGTTGTTTTTAATTATCAGCATATCAGTTGATTTAGGTGATGATCTGTGGCGCTTTATTGCTAAAGCCGGTCCGGCTGCGCTAACGCTGAATCTTGTCACCATGTTACTGGGCTATTTACTCGGTAAGTGGCTGTTGCAGCAGGAGCGTCAGGCGCGGACGATATGTCTGGAAGTGGGTTTACAAAATGGTACGTTGGCGCTACTTATTACCACCGGCATTTTACAAAGCTCGGCCATGTCCATAGCGCCGAGCGTGTATAGCCTGTTTATGTTTGGTAGCGCCTCTGTGTTTGCGCTTTGGGCAAGGCGCCGCAACAGCCCTGACAACCATTAATAACAGAAGGCGTAATTAACGATAGAAGGCTTCAACCTTGCCTTTTACCTTCATTAATAGTGGTTGGCCACGACGGTCTACCGCTTTACCCGCCGCGACTTTTACCCAACCTTCGCTGATGCAATACTCTTCCACATCAAAGCGCTCTTTGCCGTTTAGTCTGATACCGACATCATGTTTAAAAACATCTGCATGGTAATGCGGACTGCGCGGGTTCACCGACAGCTGATCAGGCAGTTGTGGTTGGGTTGCCTGTTCATCAGTTACTGTAGCAGCGGGTGCAGTATTGTTAGTTGTGGTATCAGTCATAGCGTTAGTCTTCACAAAATTAAAGTGCGCCATTGTAGGCAAAGCTGACAAAGTGCTCAAGTGCGGTGAGCACAAATTACACCCTAAAGCCATTTTAGCTGGCAGGGTTGTTTATAATTCCAGATATTGCGGCCAGCCCAGTAGTGGATTGGTCAGACCTTGTTTACCTTCAAACGCATCCAGTTTTTCGGGTGACGCGTCTTTTTTTGCAAGGGCCTGATAATCCTTGGCAAAGTTTAAGGTGCGAGCCAGTGCCGGCACAAAATGCTGGCCTAAATCGGCGCGAATGGCATCTGCATTTGCTGCCGGCAATTCGGCCAGGGTGGCTTCGGTTTGCAGTGCAAAAAAAGCGTCGTTAAACCAGTGTTTTTGTAAGGTAATGTTCAGCAGTCGTTTTTTTAAATCCTGGCGTACTTTATCACCGCCGGTCAGGGCCCGGTAAAATACCACTTCAGCTAATACTTCTTCTAAGCTGAAATGCTCAAACTCATCAAAATGGCTGCGGGCGTAAAATTGCTGTTGCAGAAGCTGCATACTCTGGTTGCGCCGGTGTTCAGTTAAGGCTTGCTGATAATGCTGCCAGCCACTCCAGTCTTCTGCATCGGGTGGGCTGGATACTTGCTGCAGTAGCTGCTCGTCCACGTCACCATATAATGACTTGCTGCTGCTTCTGCTCACGGTGTTTAGCATACTCCAGCCTTTTTGAAACGGTTTTACCAGACCTTCAGGCGCCAGCAGCAGGGTCAGAGCACGTTGCTTATCGTTGTCTGACAGCTCCAGCAAGCCCAGGCTTACTATTCCAATAACATCATGTGCGGCTTGTTCAAGCAGATGCATTTTATATTTATTATAAAACTTATCAGCAAACTTCAGGCTCATCAGCACCGCTTTGCCTTTAATTTGCTGCAACTGAGCCGTGTTAAGTTGCTCGCTTGCCAGTGCACTACTGATAACCTGGCTTAAAAACGGCCCTGTACTGCCGTCACGTAACATTAACTGCATGGGTTTTCTCTGCTGGCCGGCCCCTTAGGGCCGGTAAAATAACCGTTAGTCTAAAAAGCTGAACATATCGTCCACTTCAGCAAACTCATCTTTCGCGTGGTTTTTCTCTTTTGCTTGCATCACCAGCTCGGTGGCAAATTTATTAATAATGCCTTCCCAGCCTGAGTTTTCATTACGAATAAGCGCTTTAATGGCTTGTTCTACCCGGGGCGCCAGCTGGCGAATAAGCGCCAGCAAGCTGCGAGGATCGTCAATCCCAAGACCATGCGCATCTTCATTCATCTGGCGTTCGGTGTAGCGTACTGCTTCTTCCAGATCTTCTTCTTCGTCATGCAGCATATCGTGCAGACCATCATCATCTGTAATGGCTTCACCCCGGTACAACTCAATAAAAGGGATCGATAAATAAAACAAGCCGGCAGGATCATCTGCCACACACTCTAGAATTTCAGCTTGTTTCTCTTCGCTATCCTGAGTACGGATAAGATAGGTTAAAAAATCAAAAGTATGTTGCTGCAGCTCTTCAGCATTATTTTTAATTTTTTCTTCCCAGTATAACGGCTGCTGGCAGACGATATCGCGGATCCGCTCCGGGCTCATCAGCTCGGAGATAATGGATGGAAATGAAATATCGTGTTGACTGTTCATTTGGGTAAGAGTGACGATATCAATGTTTTCAATCACCTCGACCAGTTGCTCATCGCTCATGGTATTGGCAATTAATTCAAATTTTTTGCTGGCCTGTTTCGGCTCAATAACGGCCAACTCTTTAATTTCGGCAACCGCAATTTCAATTAAATTAGTCATTCAGGTTTCTCTCTGTTAAAGCGAATGTCGTCGTACTGATTGTCATAACCGGGCTCGTCAGAATCATCATCGTCGTCATAGTCATCACTACCATAACTGTTATCCGTAAAATCATCGTCAGACTGCCCGCTACTATTGTCATCAGTATCGTCCGCAACAGGATCTGTTGTACGGCTAATGCCGGCACTACTGACACCAGCATCACCATGCTCCATTAAAAACAGCACGGCGCAGCTTTCAATCAGCAGCGGCTCAGAAAAAGCACGAATCGCTTTTACCAACTCAATATCAGCATTGTTAAATGCAGCAGAGGTTTTGAATTCATCCCAGCCCGGCGCGGTGCCGGTGCTTAACCATTGCTGCCATTTCACTTTGGCAGCGGGCACAAACTTAACCCGGCCATATAACGCAACTGGCAGATACTCAGGCAAGGACTCCAGCAGCTGTGGGTCACGCAGCAACACTGCTTTCATTTTCGCAGTATATTGCTCCAGTGCTTTCGGAGTTTCAGGATCCAAATAGGATTCTATATTTTCTCTGGCATCGGTTTGCAGGGCGCGAATGCGCTTTAAATTCAGTTTTGTAGCCATAGCGGGGTGACGACCTGTTTAAGTAAGAAGTTTATACGTATAGTAAGAATAATAGCAGTTTGTCAGTAGTAGTGATCCCATAGCTCCTGCATGGCGGCAGCAGGGTCGGTTACAATGACATTATTAAAGTCTTTAATAAATGCGCTTTTTAATTTTGGATCTGACAACACTTCATAGGCCTGCTTAATCCGTTGCAGCTGAGTTGCAGCCAGATCTTTCTCCTCATCGCTTTGTCCCAGCAATTTATCAGGGTGGTAGCGATTAGACAGACGTTTATAGGCTTTTTTAATATCGTCATCGCTGGCATTGGTTTTAATGCCAAGCACGCGAAAGTAGTTAATCATAGCGTATCCTGCAACACGGTTATTTTAGCGGTATCCTAAGCTGGCGGAATTAACTAAACCAACAGCACATTTCCTGGCCGGCAATGATAGCAGAAGGTATCGATGGTACCTAGCGCTGCTTAGCGGCATGTTCAGGGTTGAATAAACCAGCGTGGGTCGGTGTTTAATTGAAAAAGTAGCGGTGAAAACTGTTTATAATTCTGACTGTTGGCCTGGCATTGAATGTTATCAGGGTATTTACTTTTCCATGGGTCATTGACCAGATATACCTGATCTCCTGCTACCGCTACGCCTTCGATTGAGGTATTGCCAAGCTTTTCATAAGCGGGACAAGAATTATCTGCGGCGTTGTGAGTGGCGCTTTGCGCTTTGCTGAGGCTGGCCGGCGGATTCGGTGCATAAAATTGCAGTTGCTGAACAAAAGGAGCTTGCTGCTGGCTGATGTCGATAACCCATATTTCGTCATCATTGCGCGCGGCTGCGACAAGGTAACCCGGGTGGGTGCTATCCGGGTGTGGCAGGTAATCCAGGCCATTAATAGGATGGTTATCTGCATCAGGCACCGGCAGCACAAAACCACTGTCGCGCACGGCGACAAACTCCTGATGTTGCCAGAAGTCTTTGTTATAGGGTGTCATAAAAATCATTGGCGCATTTGCCTGGTTTTTTTCCAGTGCCAGATACAAATTAGCGTTGTTATCTATTGCCAGCCCTTCAATACCATCATTGGCAAAATTGCCCACCTTCGCCTGCTCTGGAAACTGAACCGGCCGCACTGCAACAATTTCTGCTTTGCTCAAGGCTTTATCGGTTTTAATTTTAACCAGCAATGTCGGATATGGAGTGGAATGGGTTGCCTGATAGCGCCTGGCGCACTCAGGGCTAAGTTGATAAGCAGATGAGTCTTCGGTAACGGTGATCAGCGTTGTATCATCCTGCCGGTCCCAGGTTAACGACTCCCAGTCCGGATAGGCAGTTAACAAGCTGCCAAAACAGCCTTTAGTTAGCGGTTCAGCCACCGTGATATTAATGGGCGCGGAGTTCAATTGGCCGGTCGTCGGATTAATTTTTAACAAGACATTACGCTGGGGCAGGGCAGCACTATTATCACCAATATGAATAAGTTCGTTATGGCGCAGGGTCAAGCCAGAGCTTTGCGGGTCAACCAGCCGTTGCCCCTCTGTATCACGGAGCCACTTGCCGCCCAAGTGCAGTTCATTGGCCAGAGCACTGCCGCCTATACTGTTCAAAACTAATGTCAGCGCGCTTGCGATAAACAAAGTAGATACGTGCATAGTGTCAGCTCCTTACAGTTGATAGTGGTTAAGTTGTCAGTGATCAAAATGAAATAACTCATTATCATCCGTATGTTAGCCGATATTGTGCCAGTTAATTGCAGTCTCGAATATATCGCGCTGATAAATAAAAACAGGTCACGCCAAGGTGACCTGTTTTACTAGCCGAATGGTTTGTTTATAGCAATGTAACCGGTAAACTAGTAACCCTGAGTGTGAACATCCCGCACGGCCCGGCCGGACGGATCGGTCATTTCTGCCATTTTGGCATCCCAGGCTAATGCTTCCGGGGTAGAGCATGCGACCGATTTACCACCAGGTACACAACTAATAGCACCGGCATGCGGGAAATGCTCCTCAAAAATCACCCGGTAGTAGTAGGCCTCTTTGCTATCGGGCGTATTGACCGGGAAGCGGAAGCTGGCAGTGGCCATTTGCTGATCGCTGACTTCTTTACTGGCATGCGCTTTTAAGCTGTCTATCCAGTTATAGCCCACGCCATCGGAGAACTGCTCTTTCTGGCGCCACAAAATCTCTTTTGGCAGCAAACCATCAAACGCTTGTCGCAGAATATGTTTCTCCATCTTACCGCCGCCGCACATTTTCGCCTGCGGGTTTAACCGCATGGCGACGTCCATAAACTCTTTATCGAGAAACGGCACCCGGGCTTCAATACCCCAGGCTGACATGGCTTTGTTAGCCCTGTTGCAGTCGAACATATGTAATCGCTTTAGTTTGCGTAAGGTTTCTTCATGAAACTCTTTGGCATCTGGCGCCTTATGAAAATACAAATAGCCACCGAAAATTTCATCGGCGCCCTCACCCGACAGTACCATTTTAATGCCCATAGCTTTAATTTTGCGGGCCATCAGATACATCGGGGTAGAAGCCCGAATAGTGGTGACATCATAGGTTTCCAGAAAATATATAACGTCCCGTAGCGCGTCGAGCGCCTCTTGCACGGTAAAATGCACCGTATGATGCACAGTACCAATAGCATCGGCTACTTTCTGGGCCGCGGCCAGATCCGGAGAGCCTGGTAAACCCACTGCAAAGGAGTGTAAGCGGGGCCACCACGCCTCAGACTGGTCGTTATCTTCTACCCGGCGCTTGGCATACTGCTGGGCAATAGCTGAAATTAATGAGGAATCAAGGCCACCAGATAGCAACACGCCATAGGGCACATCTGACATCAGATGGGTTTTAACACTGTGCTCCAGTGCCGCCTTTAATTCAGTTTCGCTGGCCGGATTGTCTTTAACGGCATCAAAACTTTGCCAGTCGCGGCTGTAATAGCTACGAAGCTCGCCTATTTTGCTGTCAAAATAATGGCCTGGCGGAAATTCTTTAATCTGCTTACAGACCGGCACCAGCGCTTTAAGCTCAGAGGCTACGAATAGCTGGCCGTTTTCGTCATAGCCGTAATACAGCGGGATAATACCGATATGATCGCGGGCGATAAGATAGCGACTTTGCTCGGCGTCATACAAAATAAAGGCGAACATACCGTGCAACTTATCCAGAAAATCAGCGCCATGTTCTAAATACAGCGGCAGAATAACTTCACAATCAGATTTGGTTTTAAAAGGGTAAGGGCTGGCAAGCTCCTTTTCGAGTTGCTTATGATTGTAGATCTCACCGTTCACTGCCAGAATGTGATTTCGATTATCATTAATAAGCGGTTGGGCGCCATTTTCAGTATCTACAATTGCCAGACGCTCGTGCACCAGAATGGCATTGTCGTCATTCCAAATACCTGACCAGTCAGGACCGCGATGACGTAATAATTTAGATAACTGCAGCGCCTGTTGGCGCAACGCTTTAACATCAGTACTGATGTCAAGCACCCCAAATATCGAACACATGATAACCTCTATTAATTAATTTCGAATAAACACATAAGTTTTGGCAGTATGTACGTCTAAACGTACTACCTGAATGTGCCATGCCAGCATAAAATTGCAAGCGCTTTTTCGCGCTTTAGCTAAGTAATTCGCGCTGAAAACGTTCAGCACCAGCAACAGAAAATAGACGCTATGCAA
>NZ_JBFJPY010000005.1:0-73300 GCF_041616895.1 Arsukibacterium sp. | reverse complement strand
CGCAGCTTAGCTGGCGCAGTAATACCACGGTTGGTGCCGGTATTCCGGTGCAACAGGTCATTAAATCCTTGCTGCAAAGTGGCGATGGCATTAGCCGGGTAAGCGGGATATTTTCCGGCACCTTATCCTGGTTGCTTTGCAAGTATGACGGCAGCGTGCCGTTTTCAAGCTTGCTTGCGCAAGCGGCTGAGCTGGGTTTTACGGAGCCGGATCCAAGAGATGATTTATCGGGTATTGATGTACAGCGCAAGTTGTTGGTGCTGGCCAGAGAGCTGGGGCTGAGCCTGGAGTTAGAGCATATTAGCTTACAACCCTTGATGCCCGAAGCGCTGTGCGCCGGCAGTTGGGCTGATGCCTGGCAACGGCGCGAGTTACTGGACAACATGCTGGCCAGCGCGCTGGCTGACGCTAAGGCCTCTGGCAAGGTATTGCGCTATGCCGCAAATCTAACCCTTACCGACAGTGGGCCACGGGCTGAAGTGAAACTGTTACAGGTAGCGCCTGATGAGCCGCTTGCCGCGCTGGCACCCTGCGACAATATTTTTGTGATAGAAAGCCAATGGTACAGCGCTAACCCGTTGGTGTTAAAAGGTCCGGGGGCCGGTAAGCAAGTTACCGCCGGTGGTATTCATGCTGATGTTGCCCAGTTGTGTCAGCAGCTTATATTAACTGGCGCAAGCCGTTAGTTTTATGGTTTAACGAGAGTAATTATGGCTTTTGCAAATGCCCGGTATCTGGATGCTATTAACCGCAACCTGCACGATGTGCAGGGTAAGGTTAACGTTAGCTTCGAATTTTTTCCTCCCAAAACACCGCAGATGGAACAAACATTGTGGCAGTCGATTGAACGATTGGCGCCGTTAGCCCCGTCTTTTGTATCGGTAACCTATGGTGCGAATTCCGGTGAGCGTGATCGCACGCATGATATTATCAAGTCAATTAAACAGCGCACTGGCTTAATTGCAGCACCACATTTAACCTGTGTCGATGCCAGTAAGGATCAGCTTATTGAAATTGCTCGCGATTACTGGGATAACGGCATACGGCATATTGTTGCTTTACGCGGCGATTTGCCGCCCGACAGTGCGGCAATACCAGAATTGTATGCAGCAGATTTGGTGAAAATTCTGCGCTCAGTGGCTGATTTTGATATTTCTGTGGCAGCCTATCCTGAAGTGCACCCACAAGCGCCTAACGCCCAGTTCGATTTGCTTAATTTGAAACGCAAAGTAGAAGCGGGCGCATCAAGAGCCATCACGCAGTTTTTCTTTGATATTGAAAAGTTTTTACGCTACCGCGATCGCTGTGCAGCAATAGGCATCGATGTTGATATTATTCCAGGCATTCTGCCGGTTACCAACTTTCAACAGTTGCAAAAATTTGCCGGCCTGACCAATGTGGCTATCCCGGACTGGATGAACAAAGCCTACCAGGGGCTGGAAAGTGATCCGACGACCCGCAATCTGGTTGGGGCAAATATTGCGATGGAGATGGTCAAAGTACTGAGTCAGGAAGGCGTTGATCAGTTCCACTTTTATACCTTGAATCGCAGTGAGCTAAGCTACGCTATATGTCACCTGTTAGGCGCAAGGCCGGTACTTTAGCCATTCCTGTTGCATGATGCTTCACAAGTAACGGCAAAAGCGGTAATCTTGTCGTTGCAAGTTTAGTTTTCTCGAGACAGGGATTGGCCATGCCGTTGTTAACTGTTTGCCGGCGCAGTGTGTACGGCCTGCTTTGGTTGTTGAGTGGATTGCTGGTTCTGCCAGCTGTCGCGACGCCAGCCGCTACAACAAATGATGATATGGTCAGCCTTGATAACTACTTCAGCGAAAGCTGGAGCACCATCGATGGGTTACCTCACAACACGATTAATGCGATTGCCCAAACCCCAGATGGTTACTTGTGGTTTGCCACCTGGGAGGGGGTTGCCCGTTTTAACGGTCGTCGCTTCGACATTTTTGAGCGCAACGAGCAAACCGGTCTGCCTGACTCAGGGATCCGTACCTTGAGTGTAGCCGCAGACGGTGATCTTGTAGTCGCTGGGTCCCGTGGTGGCATCGCCAGGATTACAGGCTACCAGTGGCAAAGTTACCCTCCACTTGGCGTGCTGATCAATAAAGCAATAGTCGACAGTCAGCAACGGCTTTGGTTAGCAACTGAAGGAGCAGGCGTAATTATGCAACTGCCCGATGGTAGTCGGCGCCAGTTCACCGTAGACAATGGTTTACCTGCTAATGCCGTTCATAGTTTATTTGAAGACGACCAGGGTCAGATTTGGGTTGGAACCATGGCCGGTCTGGCATTAATCGATAGTCAATTAGCGTTAAGCCAACAATTTACCGCGCAGCTTTCTCTGCCGGTATTTGCGCTCGCTGCCAATAACGAGCAGCAGTTGCTGATCGGCACAGAGCGCGGTTTATTTAAACTGAATGAACAACAGCAATTAATCAGATTACTGACAGATGTGCCGGTAGCTACCTTGTTACCTGAACGCTCAGGCGTACTTTGGATAGGCACGGTAGATCGCGGTTTATTGCGACTGGTTAATGATGAGCTGGAGCAACTGAGCATTGAGCAAGGCTTGCCCAATAACCGGGTACTGGCGTTGTTTAGAGATAAAGAGCGTAGCTTGTGGGTCGGCACCAATGGAGGGATATTCCGCTTGCGTGACGCACCATTTACTACGTACACCAGCGAGCAAGGGTTGGCGGACAATTACGTCCGAACCGTTATGTCTGATCAGGCTGATTGCGTTTATGTCGGCAGTAGCCGGGGCCTCGATCAAATTTGCAATGGCACTATCCGCAATATTGACCTCTCAAGTCATGCCGCCGGGCAATCGATACTGAGTCTGGCGCAGGGGGCGCAGCAAAGCCTGTGGATCGGCACCTATACCGACGGCCTTTTACATTATGCAAATGGCGAGATAGTGGCGCACTATCGCAGTGAAGATGGTCTGGCAGCGAATGAAGTGCGGGCTATTCTGCCAATGCCAGATGGCTCAGTGTTGGTTGGTACCTCGCAGGGGCTTACATTAATTGACCAGGGACAGCTGACTACACCAGTAGTCGCAGGAACACTGCCTTCTCCCTTTATCATGGCGTTGCATCGAACCCTTGATGGTAGGGTATTTATTGGCAGCGGTGCCGGTGTATCGATATGGCATAACAATAAGATACGTCAACTTGATTTCAGCGTGTTAGATCAGGCCGAGTACGCGTTTGGCTTCCTGGAGGACCCCGACGCTGGTATTTTATGGATGACGACTGACCGGGGTCTGGTGGCATTTGATTTGGCTAGCGAACAGCTTGCTCTGGTTGGCAGAGCCCATGGCATGCCGTTTGATAAACTGTTTCAGCTGGTTATTGATAAACAACAGCACTTCTGGATATCCACTAACCGGGGGGTGCTTCGCCTGGGCAGGCAACAAGCGCTTGATGTGGTTTATGGTCGGCGCGATCAGATAAATTATGAGCTCTTTGGTGAAAGTGACGGTATGGCCAGTGCACAGGCTAATGGCGGTTCTTCACCAGCGGCCAGTTTGCATAATGATGGCTCGGTGTGGGTTGCTACCTCTGTCGGGGTCAGCAAGGTGCAACCAGCCAGGTTAACATCGTTTTCTGCCGTCATTCCGCCGGTGGTGCTGGAAAAGCTGATGGCGGATGGTAAAGAGTACGCGCCAGAGCAGACGATTGAACTGGCTGCTGGCACCAGCCGGATAGAACTGGAATATGCCGGCCTTGGCTATATTATGCCGCAGCGCATTCAGTACCGTACTATGCTGGAAGGCTTTGAACAGGACTGGGCCGTGCGTGGTACCCAGGCAAATGTGCAATATACTAATCTGGTCCCGGGCAAGTACCGGTTTAACGTTGCGGCCTCATATCCTGATGGTGGCTGGAGTCCTGCGGCAACGGTATCATTTAGGATTGCCCCTCACTTATGGCAACGGCCATTGTTTCAGTTGCTGGTTGTGCTGGTGCTTGCAGTGCTGGTTATCGGTGTGGTTCGTTGGCGTCTTGGCAGTTTAAAGCGCAGCGAATTAAAACTGAAATTACAGGTTGCTGAAAAAACGGCTGAATTGGCTGCGTTAGCCAGACTGGATTCATTGACCGGTCTGGCTAACCGCCGGGCATTTGATGAAGCAATGCAGCATGAGTTGAAGCGGGCGAAGCGCCAAAAGGAACCACTTTGTCTGGCGTTACTCGATATTGACCATTTTAAAAAGGTCAATGATAACTGGTCGCATACGGTAGGTGATGCAGTATTAAAGCGGGTAGCCGCAACCCTGCAAAAACATTGTCGCGATATTGATTCGCTGGCTCGTTGGGGCGGCGAAGAGTTTGTTATTTTATTGCCAGATACCCCGATATCCTTAGCCGAGGAAGTCTGCGACAGACTCCGACAGCAGGTAGCCCGTGCTGATTACACTGATATTGTTGCTGACTTGACCATTACGCTAAGTATCGGCGTAGCGATACTTGACGATAACGATGATGGCAAGCAATTGCTTATTGATGCAGACAGGGCATTGTATCAGGCAAAAAACCATGGTCGCAATACGGTGATTATTAACGATAACAGCTAAGACTGTTACATGATAAGTTTAGATAAAAATTCACAAAAACAGCATAATTATTGTTGATTCTGCATGTTTGCCGTTCTACACTAGCAGCCGTTATATGCTATAACTTTTAGCTGGTTTTGCAACTGAATAGGGTAAACATGTCTTTAGTGCCATCTTCCGATCCAAAAATTCGCAGTGCAGTGTTAGGTGCAGCGGGCTACAGCGGTGCTGAGCTATGCGCTTTGCTGGTAGCCAACCCTTATTTTTCACTCGATTATGCTTTTGCGTCTGCGGGTCGCACCGCCGAGCCATTCAGTAATTTATATCCGCGCTTTACTAATTCGATAGATATTATGGTAGAGCCCTGGCAGGATGAAAGGATTGGCGGCTTGGCGGTTGACGTCGCTTTTCTGGCATTGCCGCACGAAGCTAGTGAAGCGGTTACACCATTGCTGTTGGCCGCTGGTATAGTGGTGGTCGATTTATCAGGGGCGTTCAGGCTAAAACAGCCTGCGCTGTATCCTAAATACTATGGTTACCAGCATCAGCATCCGGAGCTGCTAGACGAAGCGGTATATTGCCTGATGGAGTGGCTGAAGGAGACTCCAAAAAATCTGATTTCTGTTCCTGGCTGTTATCCAACCGCCTGTTCACTGGCGTTGTTACCACTGGTAAACGGTGGCTTGCTGGCGGAGCAATGCATCCCGGTGATTAATGCGACCAGTGGTGTGTCAGGCGCCGGGCGCAAAGCCGCGCTTAGTACCTCTTTTTGTGAAGTGGGTTTAAATGCCTATGGGTTTTTTGGCCATCGTCATCGTCCTGAAATTGAACAAAACCTCGGCCGCAAAGTGGTCTTTACCCCTCATTTGGGCAATTTTAAACGCGGTATTCTTGCTACCAGTGTGGTGACGTTAAAGTCTGATGTCAGTCCACAGCAAGTAAAAAGCGCCTTTACTGAGGCTTATCAGCATAAACCGTTGGTCCGTTTATTAAATCAATCGCCGAATGTCGCTAACGTAGCCGGTACGCCCTATTGCGACCTGTACTGGCAGCAAGATGGCGAGCAGTTGGTGGTGGTGTCAGCCATTGATAACCTGTTAAAAGGCGCTGCAGCGCAGGCAATGCAGGCCGCTAATGTACGTTTTAATAAGCCAGAAACCGCGGGCTTGTTCGGTGGGGTGGCGGTATGAATACCTTACCGCTGGTAATAAAAATGGGCGGCCGCTTATTACAGGAACGCCCTGCGCTGGATGCATTGCTTGCTGTGTGCTGTCGGCTCAAGCAACAGCGGCCTGTGGTACTGGTGCACGGCGGTGGCGATCAGGTCGATCTCTGGTTGGCAAAATTTGGCTTTAGCACTGAAAAAATTGATGGCCAGCGTGTATCCCCTGCAGAACAAATGCCGGTAATCACTGGCGCGCTGGACGGTGCAGTTAATGCAGAGTTAGTGAGCCGGGCGATGCAGCAAGGCTTGGATCCGGTGGGGCTGAATCTGTCTGCCGGTGCCAGTTTGAAGTTTACGGTTAATACTAAGCTTGGGGCGGTTGGTCTGGCAAAGGCGAATAGTGCAACGCTGATCCAGTTATTACTGGAGCAGGGGTTCACGCCGGTATTCAGCTCAGTGGGCATTGGTAGCGAAGGCCAGTTGTTGAATGTAAACGCAGATTTGGCCGCTGCCGCCATTTGCCAGCTCGTACAGGGCGAATTAGTCTTGCTGACAGATGTTCCGGGTATTCTGGACAGCCAGATGCAACTTATTGCCGAGCTCAGTCCCGCCGGGGCTGCTGAGCTGGTAGCCAGTGGCGTAATCAAAGGCGGTATGAAAGTAAAACTGGATGCGGCCCTGGAAACCGGCCTGGCACTGCAGCGCAATATCATTGTTGCGGGCTGGCAACAGCCAGAGAATTTATTAAAACTGATGCAGAACGAGCCGGTAGGCACCTGCATTTTATATTAAACCCGCTGCAGTATAAAACAGTGTACTGATGGCATAACCTGGGAAACCGCCTGGCGGATAACAGCGTGTTTTATGAGTAAATTAAGTCAGCTATTGTGCTTAGCGGATTTGGACCGGACCCAACTTAGTCAGATGTTGACATTAGCCGTAAAAATTAAGCAGAACCCGGCGCAGTATAGCTCGGCGCTGGCTGGCAAAAGCATCGCCCTGCTGTTTGAAAAGCCGTCACTACGAACCCGGGTTAGCTTTGACGTGGGAATTAACAAGCTGGGTGGCCACAGTGTTTATCTCGATTTACAAAATGGTGCCATGGGCGTACGTGAATCGGTGCATGACTTTGGCAGTAATCTGGCGTGCTGGACCGATGCGATAGTCGCCCGGGTCTTTAGTCAGAAAACGTTGGTAGAGCTGGCACATAGCAGTAAAAAGCCGGTAATTAATGCCCTGAGTGATTTATATCATCCTTGCCAGGCTCTGGCGGATTTACTGACGTTACATGAGCAATTTGGCGAGCTGAATAAGGTACATTTAGCCTTTGTTGGCGACGGCAATAATGTGTGTCATTCGTTAATGCTGGGCGCAGCAATTATGGGCATGGATTTAACCGTTATTACCCCTCCTGGATATGGCCCTGATGCCCACGTTTTATTAAAAGCACAGCAAATGGCAGCGAAAAGTGGCGCTAAACTGGTACTGAGTCAGCATTTATCTTCTGCCGCAGGGGTAGATGCTATTTATACTGATACCTGGTTGTCGATGGGTGCTAAAGCGGATCCAAAACAAGTTGGCCAGTTATTTGCCGATTATCAGATTAACACTGCGGTAATGCAGCGTTTAGCAGTAAAACATTTTATGCATTGTTTACCGGCGCATCGGGGCCAGGAAGTGACCAGCGAAGTGCTTGACAGTGATTATTCACTGGTATTGCAGCAGGCCGAGAATCGGATGCATGCTCAGAATGCGGTTTTAGTCAGTTTATTTAGTTGAGGTAATAATGAGTGTAAAAAAAGTGGTATTAGCCTATTCAGGTGGCCTGGATACATCAGCTATTGTGCCGTGGTTAAAGGATAACTATGACTGTGAGGTGATTGCATTTGTCGCCAATGTTGGTCAAGGCGAGGAAGAGCTGGCCGGCGTTGAGCAAAAAGCCATTAACTCAGGAGCCAGTAGTTGTTATGTAGTCGATCTGCAGCATGAATTGGTCAATGAGGTTATTTATCCAACGTTAAAAACCGGCGCCGTTTATGAAGGTCAGTACTTACTGGGGACTTCAATGGCCAGGCCGGTGATTGCCAGAGCACAGGTTAAGCTGGCACTGGAGTTGGGTGCGGATGCTTTATGCCACGGTTGCACCGGTAAAGGTAACGATCAGGTGCGCTTTGAAAGCTGTTTTGCGGCGCTGGCACCGCAGTTAAAAGTTATCGCACCATGGCGGGAATGGCAGTTTAACTCCAGGCAATCGCTGCTGGATTATCTGGCTGAAAAAAAGGTACCGACTACCGCTTCTGCTACCAAGATTTATAGTCGTGATGCCAATCTGTGGCATATATCGCATGAAGGCGGCGAGCTGGAAGACCCGTGGTGCGAGCCGTCCAAACAAGTATGGATGTGGACGAAATCACCCGAACAGGCGCCAGATCACCCTGCTTATGTTGAGCTGGCATTTGAACGTGGTGTGTTAACCCGGGTAAATGGACAGCAACTTGATGGGGTGGCCGCTATTCAATTTTTGAACGAGCTGGGCTCTGAACATGGCGTTGGCAGGATTGATATCGTCGAAAACCGGCTGGTGGGGATGAAATCCCGTGGTTGTTATGAAACACCAGGCGGAACAATCTTACTGGCTGGCTTAAAAGGGTTGGAAGCGCTGGTTTATGATCGAAGCTCACTGAAGTACCGTGAAGAGATCGGTCTGGAGTTTGCTCAACTGGTCTACGATGGCCGTTGGTTTACCCCATTAAAAGACGCGTTACTGGCTGCGGCCACATCGCTGGCAGAGCAGTTAACAGGGGATATCGTCATTAAGTTGTATAAAGGTAATGTTACTGTTGCCAAACGTCGCTCGGTTAATACCCTGTATTCAGAGGCTTTTGCTACCTTTGAAGGCGATGAAGTCTATGATCAGAAAGATGCTGCTGGATTTATCCGGTTATACAGTTTGGCCAGCCGGATCCGGGCAATGCATCAACAAAAGGATTAAGCATTATGGCTATGTGGGGAGGACGCTTTACGGAGGCTACCCTGAGCGAGTTTCGTGATTTTAATGACTCACTCAGTTTTGATTATTTATTGGCCCAACAGGATATTGCCGCATCCAGAGCCTGGACCAAAGGCCTGCAACACGCTGGCATTATTAGCGCTGACGAGGCCAGCCAACTTGAGCAGGGCTTGGCCGATCTGGCGATAGCAATCGAAGCTGATCCGCGTTTGCCATTGCAGACAACAGAAGAAGATATTCATAGCTGGGTGGAAAGCCAGCTTACCGCCAAGCTGGGGAGCGTGGCGAAAAAGTTACATACCGGCCGCAGTCGCAACGATTTAGTCGCAACTGATTTACGCTTATGGACCCGTTTGCAAGCGGGGACAGTGCGTAAATCGTTGTTGGCGGCACTGGCGGCATTGCTTGAGTTTGCTGATAAAGCTGAGCACGCCGTGATGCCGGGCTTTACCCATTTGCAGCGAGCCCAACCGGTGTTAGTTGCCCACTGGGCATTGGCTTATGTCGAAATGTTTAAGCGTGACCTGGGCCGGCTTGACGATGCGCTGGTTAGAATGGACAGTTGTCCGCTTGGTTGCGGTGCGTTGGCAGGTACCGGGATAAATATCGATCGCCAGGTTCTGGCATCTGAGCTGGGCTTTGGTAACGCGGCCTTAAATAGCTTAGATGCAGTATCGGACCGCGATTACCTGGTCGAACTCTCTGCAACGGCCAGCTTATGTATGACTCATTTATCCCGGTTGTCAGAGGATGTGATTTTCTTCTGCTCTGGTGAAGCTGGCTTCTTTAAATTGGGTGATGCGATCAGTTCAGGTTCATCACTGATGCCACAAAAGAAAAACCCCGACGTATTTGAGCTATTGCGAGGCAAAACTGGCCGGGTGCTGGGTCATCTGGTGGCCATTTTGCATGTGCTCAAAGGTTTACCGTTGGCTTATAACAAAGATATGCAGGAAGATAAGCAGGGCTTTTTTGATCTGATGCACAGTTGGCAGCAGTCACTATTGGTATTGGCGACCGTGCTGCCACACTTAACGGTGAACCGGCAACAATGCCGTAAAGCCGCTGAGCTGGGTTACAGCAATGCCACCGATCTTGCGGATTATCTGGTAAGCAAAGGTATGCCTTTTCGGGATGCCCATGAATGTGCCGGTGAGCTGGTATTAGTGGCCTCAAAACAACAACTGCCGCTGGAAGCTTTGAGCCTTGCCCAGTTGCAGCAGGTAAGCACCTTAATCAGTGATGATGTGTATCCCGCTTTAACCCTGGAAGCCGGCATGGCGCGACGGTGTGCATTAGGCGGAACGGCATCAGAGCAGGTTATGCAGGCGTTAGCCAATGCGAAACTCTGGTTTGAAAAAACGACTAACAATCGTTAGCTGCGATGAAAAGCTGACGATGGAAAACTAAAAAAGGCCAGCAAACTTGCTGGCCTTTTTGGTGGAGACATAGCATTAACTGTAATGTCAGTTAATGCTGTGTCTGGTCTACATCAAAACAGTTCAGATTCGTCCGGTTCAGCTTTCTTATCATTATCGAAATGAATTTGCTGCACGCTATTCTGACTATACTGGGTTGGCTCAGTACCAATTTTAAAAAATTCAAAAGTGCTGGTATGGTCGGTACTGCGGCTGAGTAAGCCACTGGCTAAATCAATCCGCACCGATGCCAGGCCAGTTGGAGGCTGCAAGGGTTCTTCCGAATAGCCAGGCAGCACTATTGCCATATAATCCAGCCAGGCAGGCAATGCAGTTCTGGCTCCAGACTCGGTCCCAGCACTCTGATCCTGGCCCATATTGGCATGCCACTGCGCCCGGCCGAGACTACGGTTGGCATCATCAAAGCCTACCCAGGTAGTTACTGCCGTGGCGGTGGTAAATCCGGAAAACCAGGTATCTTTAGAATCATTGGTAGTCCCGGTTTTTGCAGAAATGTCACGCCGTTGCAATTGTTGAATGCGCCAGGCCGTGCCATTCCAGCCAGTACCTTGACGCCAGTCGCCGCCACCCCAGACGCTGCTGGTCAGGGCATCGGCAATCAAGTAAGCATTCTGACTACTGATTACCTGTTCCGCTACTTGCGGTTCAACCGGCTCTGCTTCCGCATCTGGCTCGGCTGATTCATCCTGTTGCATGGCGTTAAACAACTCCTGTAACTGTTGTTCACTGTCAGCAGTCAATTCTGGCGCAGCCGTCTCGACGGTATCCTGTGTCAATTGGTTTGCAGACTGAGTCTGTGTCAGACAATCCCGACAGGCAACTTTTGGGTAATGTTGATAAATCACTTCATTCTGCTCATTCAGCACCCGATCAACGACAAAGGGGGTTACCAGAAACCCGCCATTAGCAAACGCAGCGTACCCGGTAACCACTTCGAGCGGCGTTAATGACGCAGAACCTAATGACAAAGTTTCGTTGCGAGGTAAATCATTAGCGGCAAAACCAAAGCGTTGTAAATGACGAATACTCTGGTCGATACCGACACCGCGAAGCAAACGGACTGACACGACGTTTTTGGATTTCGCCAAGGCTTCCCTGATCCGGATTGGTCCATCATATACCGGGGGCGAATTGCGCGGTCGCCAGGCAATACCCGCATTATCATCCCATTGATGGATCGGCGCATCATTCATTATCGAAGCCAGGGTATAGCCGTGCTCCAATGCCGCAGAGTAGATAAAAGGCTTAATATTTGAACCCACCTGGCGTTTTGCCTGAGTTGCCCGGTTAAACTGGCTCTGACTGAAACTGTAGCCGCCGACTAACGCCTGTATGGCGCCATTTTCAGGATTCACTGCAACTAAAGCGCTGCTTGCTGCCGGGATCTGGCTCAAACGCCATAGTGTATCCTGTTGCCGCACCATAACATGCATACCCGGCGCCAATATGGCGGCAGCACTTTTTGGTGCCACACCCTGACGCTCATCAGTAATAAAGGCTCTGGCCCACTTTAAGCCATCCCATTCCAGCGTTATTATCTGATCACTGGCCAGCAACACTTCAGCGCTTTTGTCTTTTACCGTAAGTACCACAGCAGGAAATAAATCCTCAATACCTTGCTGCTCACTCAAATAGGCCAAGATGTCGTTATGTTCGGGGCGGTTAGTTTCGTTGAACAATAGTATATCGGTGCTTTCTGTAGTTTCGGAGGAGTTGTTTGCTGCTAGCTCTGCTTGCCATAAAGTTGCTACTGGCCCGCGGTAACCATGGCGCTCATCATATTGATATAAGTTTTGTTGTAAGGCTTGCTTTGCCGCCTGCTGTTCCTTGCTTTGAATAGTAGTGTATACCCGGTAGCCTTCAGAATAAGCCGCTTCTTCACCAAAGCGCTCGATCATCTGCTGACGAACCATTTCGGCAATATAAGGTGCTGAAGCAGTGATCTGAGCGCCATGCAACTTGCTGGTAATCGGCGCTGCTAACGCAGTGCGGTATTCTTGTTCACTAATAACATCGATAGCGCGCATCCGGGTGAGTACCGTATCCCGCCGTTTTTTTGCGTTAGCGGGAGAACGGATAGGATTGAGTATTGAGGGCGCTTTGGGTAAGCCAGCTATAATGGCAATTTCATCCAGGGTTAATTCGGTCACGGTTTTACCAAAATACACCTGCGCAGCGGCACCAACACCAAAGGAACGATGACCTAATTCAATTTTATTCAGATACAGCTCAAGAATCTCATCTTTTTCCAGAAGGTTCTCAATTCGGAACGCGAGGAACACTTCTTTAATTTTGCGGATGATCTTTTTCTCCCGGCTCAGGAAGAAATTACGCGCCAACTGTTGAGTAATCGTACTGGCACCCTGACTAAAGTCGCCAGAGGATGCGACCACGGTCAGGGCACGCATTATACCAATAACATCTATACCAGGATGTTCATAAAACCTTGTATCTTCAATAGCTAAGAAGGCCTGAATCAGCAAAGGTGGCATTTCATCCAGTTTTAACGGGATCCGCCGTTTCTCACCAAATTGTGAAATAAGCTGGCCGTCGGCAGTATAAACCTGCATCGGGGTTTGCAGCTTTACTTCCTTCAATGTTGCCACGTCAGGCAGATCATTTCGGACATAAAAGTACATCGCAACGATCGTCAGGATCCCGGCGAAAAAACCAACCAGGCAGACTATTAAAAGTTTTTTAACCCAAGACACTGAATAACCCCAATTTTTACTCCCAATTCCTTTACAACGCTGCTAGTATATATTTATTGAGTGTCGATGAAACGCTTTTTCTTGCTAAAAAATAGCGTCTGAGCTAAGAATACGACAATAATAAACATAACTATAAAATGGCCGCAGGAAGCTATGATAAAAAGCCTGTTCAGTAAACAAACACCTATGATGGTTGGCATTGATATCGGTGCTCACTCTGTCAAGGCTGTGCTGTTAAGTCAGCACGGTAACCAGTATAAGGTTGAAGCCTTTGCTGTCGAGCCGATGATCAAAGGCGCGATGTCAGATCGAGAGATCCAGGATATCGAAGCCGTTGGCAATGTGATCGGCAAGATCCGTAAGAAGATCCCCAGGTCGATCAAATTCGCTGCCGCTGCGGTATCTGGATCTACTGTGATCAGCAAAGTGATCTTCATGGATGTGTCATTAACCGATGCTGAACTGGAAAGCCAGATTGAAGTTGAAGCGGATACCTTAATTCCTTACCCATTAAATGAAGTTAGCCTTGATTTCGAAAAGCTGGATGTGAATGAATCCGACCCTTCTAAAGTTAATGTGTTGCTAAGCGCCGCTCGTACTGAAAGTGTTGAAGCAAGGGTGGCGGCATTAGACAACGGTGGTTTCAGTGCCAAGTTAGTAGATGTTGAAAGTTATGCCTTAAGCCGGGCTGCTGAATTATGTTTGAAACAATTACCAGATGATGCAGCTGGTAAAGTCGTGGCACTGGTTGATATTGGTGCCACTATGACCTTATTAAGTATTGTTGAGAAAGGTAAGACACTGTATACCCGCGACCAGTCCTTTGGTGGTGAGCAATATACCCGCAGTATTTTGTCTTATTACAACAAAAGCTATGACGAAGCTGAACTGGCGAAAGTAAGTGGTGATTTACCACCAAACTATACCTTCGAAGTGCTGGCACCGTTTCAGACCATGTTACTGCAGCAAATACGGCGTGGCATCCAGATGTATCTGACCAGCAGTGGCCGCGATGCTGTGGATTACCTTATTGTCTCTGGAGGTACCGCGTTAATTGAAGGCATTGACCGGCTACTGATTGATGAGCTTGGCATCCACACTGTGGTGGCCAATCCATTTAAAACAATCGATGTTGCCACGTCAGTTGATCGTGAACAATTAAATAAAAGCGCCCCGCAATTAATGGTTGCCAGTGGCCTTGCCTTACGGAGTTTTTCATCATGGCATATATAAATTTACTGCCCTGGCGTGAAGCTGCGCGCAAAGAAAAGCAAAAACAATATGTAACCGTACTGGCGATGACTGCAGTAATGAGTTTTCTGGTGTTTTTTCTGATTAACATGGTTTATAGCAGTATGATCGATGGCCAGTATCAGCGAAATCGCTATCTGGAAAATGAAATCAAGGTGCTTGATCAGAAAATTGCTGAAATTCGCACCTTGAATGAAACAAAACGTAGTTTACAGCAGCGAATGAGCCTGATTGAACAGCTACAGGGCAGCCGAAATCTTGGTACAGAAATTATGTCTGAAATTGCCCGGGTAGTGCCATCAGGTATTTATTTGACGCAGTTAGAGAAAAAAGGCTCTAATTTATTATTAATTGGTCGCAGTGAGTCAAATAACCGGCTGTCTACGATGTTACGTGATGCTGAACAGTCTGACTTACTGGATAGTCCGCTGCTAGAGTTTATTGAAGCGGGTAAAGATGAATCACGGTTACTGAGTAACTTTAAAATGCATCTTACCGTAAAAGGCTATGAAGCGGTGCAGGATAGTGAGCCGGTTACACCCAGTGCGAGAGGTGGTGCACGATGAGCCTGAATTTCAATTTATCTGAAATTGATATCAATGATCTTGATATTGAGAATATGGGCTCCTGGCCCGTTGCAGCAAAAGTTATTTTCGCCATTATTTTGGCGGCTTTAGTTGGCACTCTGAGTTACTTCTTATTAATTGACAGCAAAATTGATGAATTAAACAGTGCTGAGCGAAAAGAAACGGAGTTGCGTCAGGTTTACCGCACGCGGTATGCCTCAGCAGTTAATCTCGATTTGTACAAACAGCAAATGATAGAAATGGAAAATACGTTTTCTTTTTTACTTAAGCAGCTGCCAACCACTCACGAAACCCCTGGCCTACTGGACGACATAACTTATGTTGGTACCACAAGCGGTTTAACTTTTCTAAGGATAAACTGGGAGCCGGAAATTGAAAAAGAATTTTATACTGAATTGCCGATTAAAATTGACGTGGTGGGTGATTACCATCAATTTGGTAACTTTGTCAGTGAGGTTGCCAAATTACCACGGATAGTCAGTCTGCACGATTTCTCCATCCAAACAGAGAAAGACGAACGTTTACGTTTTAATGTTACCGCGAAAACTTACCGCTATAAGGAGACTGCACAATGAGAAAGCTCATCTTAGCAGTTTCTGTTGCAACCTTACTCTCTGGTTGCTTTGATGACTTAAGTGAAGTTCAGGCTCATATGGACACTGTTAAAGCCAGCACTCAGCCACGAGTAGAGCCGTTACCAGAGGTTAAAGAGTTTGAGCATATAGCTTATTTATCTCAAAATAGTCGTAGTCCGTTTTCAGAGCCACGGCCTGAAGCCGTTCAGGATCGATTCTTGCAAGTTCAGGATTGTCTGCATCCGGATCCCAGACGGCGTAAAGAACCGCTGGAGAAGTATGCTCTTGATAACCTCAAGATGCGTGGAACCTTGGGTGATACCGGTAATATCTGGGCGTTGATCGAAGCGTCAGATAAAACCTTACACCGGATAACGTTAAATAATTATGTTGGTTTATTTCATGGGCGGGTAATTAGTGTAGAGCCAACTCATGTTGAATTGTTAGAGTTAATCCCAGACGGGGCAGGTTGCTGGAAAGAACGGACGACCATGATTCAGATGGTTGAAACTACAGCAATGGCGAGTAATTGATAGGTGTGCGAGTATATCATGGATAAAATAATCAAAAGAATTTCCCGAGGAATCACCGGCACCCAGCTGGCCGTGACAGCGTTATTGTTGTTCGCATTGCCCGCAGCAGCAGTCCCTTTGTTGTACGATGTCAGGTATAACCCCTTGCTCACCGGCGAAACAGAGATCGAGTTTATCTTCGATGAAGACCTTTATACAGATCCCAGTATTCAGGTGTTTAATGAGCCAGCGCGGATAGAGCTGTATTTCGATAACTCTGACTACGAAGAAAAACTTGAACAAGTGATGATCGATAAAGCCGGAGTTAAAAGAATAAAGTCTGAATTCCTCGGTGAAGGTTTTAAATCAACAATTTATCTCGATTATTTAAAGATATATCGCACCCGGGTGCGTGGCAATGTGTTCTACATGCACATTTCTGACAACCCGACTGCCGAGCAAGTGGGACAGGCAGCTGACGTAACACCTACTTACATCAACCGGGTTCAGGCCATAGATTTTCGCCGCGGCGAAAAAGGCGAAGGCCGGGTGTTAGTGTTCCTGCGTGAAAATACTGCAGCGGTAGATGTCAGTGAACGTGCGGGGAAGTTAATTGTTGAATTTCACAATACTGACATTTTGGATGAGTTGTTATATCAGCTGGATGTCATGGATTTTGGTACTATCGTTACCGGAATAGAAACTTTCAAAGAGGGCGCGTCGGCCCGTTTAGAAATTGCAACCAGTGATGCTTTCACCTACACCTATCAGCAAATAGACAATATTTTCACGCTTAATATTGAACGTGATACCACCAATCGCAGTATCCTGGGCGGTGGTCGTGAATATAAAGGCCGACCAATATCGCTGAACTTCCAGGATATTCCAATCCGGACAGTGCTACAAATTATTGCAGATTATAACGGCTTTAACCTGGTCACCAGTGATTCGGTTACCGGTAATATTACCTTGCGTTTAGACGGTACGCCATGGGATCAGGCGCTTGATATCGTGTTGCGGGTTAAAGGCCTCGATAAGCGGATGGATGGTAATATTCTGATGGTAGCACCTACCGAAGAATTATCAGCCAGGGAAGCGCGCGAGTTAGAAGCGAAGCAGCAGGTTGAGCAACTTGAGGCACTTTATTCTGATTATTTGACCATTAATTATGCTAAGGCCGCTGATCTGGCTGGTTTACTGGCCAACCGTGATGCCACCTTATTGTCCAGTCGTGGCAGTGTGGTTGTAGATGAGCGTACCAACACCATCTTAATTAAAGATACTGCCAAGAATATTGAAAGTGTTCGCAAATTGATCGAACGGTTAGATGTGCCGGTCCGACAGGTGTTGATCGAATCAAGAATGGTGACGGTACGCGACAGTGTTACCGATGAGTTAGGAATTCGTTGGGGCTTTAGTGACCAGCAGAGTACCAGTGGTGGCAACCGTGGAGTATCGGGTAATGCTAATGGCTCAAACGCGATTTCTACTGGTCAGTTTCCGGCACTGGATGATCGCTGGAACGTTAATCTGCCTATTCAGAATCCGGCGGGTAGTATTGCATTCCATGTGGCACGGTTAGCGGATGGTACCTTGCTTGATTTAGAGCTGTCAGCACTGGAGCAGGAAAACAAAGGTGAAATTATCGCCAGTCCGCGGATAACCACCTCAAACCAGAAAGAAGCGCGAATTGAGCAAGGTGTAGAGATCCCTTATGTACAGGCTGCATCCAGCGGTGCAACCACCGTTGAATTTAAGAAAGCAGTACTGAGTCTGACAGTAACGCCGCAAATAACGCCGGATAATAAAATTATTCTGGACCTGGTTATTACCCAGAATACCCGCGGTGAAACGGTTCAAACGCCAACAGGACCAGCAACAGCGATAGACACCCAGCAAATTCAGACCCAGGTTCTGGTAGATAACGGCGAGACTATCGTGCTTGGCGGTATCTATCAGCAGCAAATATTATCAACAGTATCGAAGGTACCTATGTTTGGTGACATCCCTTATGTTGGTGCTTTATTCCGGTCAAAACGTGATGTTAATGAGAAAAACGAGTTACTTATTTTCGTCACCCCTAAGATCCTGACTGAAGGTCAATAAAAGTGGTTTGATTCGGGAGCTGCATAGCAGCTTCCCGAATCAAGTCAGATTTAACTTGCCAACGAAAGGCCATTCCTGACATAATTCAGCGCTTCAAATTTTCGCGGGAGCCTTTTGGTCCTTCAATTCAACTTTTCATTGAGTAAGCTGATTTAGCACTACGACATATGGCAGAAAAACGTAATATCTTCCTTGTGGGCCCGATGGGCGCAGGCAAAAGCACTATCGGACGTCATTTAGCAGACATGCTTCATCTTGACTTCTACGATTCAGATCAGGAAATTGAGCGCCGCACCGGTGCTGATATTGCCTGGGTATTTGATTTGGAAGGGGAAGAAGGTTTCAGAGTTCGTGAAGAGACGGTCATTTCAGATTTAACCGAATTGCAGGGTATCGTTTTGGCGACGGGTGGTGGTTCGGTGATGAGTAAAGAAACTCGCAACCGCCTATCGGCACGGGGTATTGTGGTTTATCTGGAAACCCCGATAGAGAAGCAAGTAGCTCGGACGCAACGCGATAAACGCAGGCCTTTGCTGCAAACTGAAGAAGCCCCTCGCGAAGTGTTAGAACGGTTGGCTGCGGATCGAAATCCTTTGTATGAAGAGATTGCTGATTTTACCGTACGCACAGACGAACAAAGCGCCCGGGCAGTCGCAAACCAGATTATTGAACAGTTGGGTTTTTAACGAAAAAGGGAGCTGCAAATGCAAAAAGTTGAAGTCCAACTTGGTCAGCGCAGCTACCCGATAGATATCAATACCGGCTTTAGTTCTCTTATCGCTTCGCTGGCCGATACCCGGCAAGTTGTCATCGTCTCTAACCCTACCGTGGCGCCGCTATATTTAGCAAAAGTTAAGGCCCTGTTTAGTCGTTCCCCTCAGCACATCCTGATTGAAGATGGTGAAGCATTTAAAAGTCTGGCTTCTTTTGAAAAGATTTTATCTTTTTTGCTGCAACAAGGTGTCTCCAGAGACGTGTTACTGGTTGCACTGGGTGGTGGTGTAATTGGTGATCTTACCGGATTTGTTGCCGCAAGTTATCAACGGGGTGTCCGTTTTTTGCAAATACCCACCAGTTTATTGTCTCAGGTAGACTCTTCAGTTGGCGGGAAAACAGCCGTAAATCATCCTCTTGGCAAAAACATGATTGGTGCTTTTAAACAGCCCGAGCAAGTCATTATCAGTACTGAAACTTTGGCGACGCTGCCGCAGCGCGAGTTCGCTGCAGGTATGGCAGAAGTAGTTAAGTATGCGTTACTGGGTGACAACACCTTTCTAGACTGGCTGTTACAACATAGTGAGCAAATCCTGCAGCAGCAGCCAGAGATATTGGCCCGGATGATTAAACATTGTTGTCAGATGAAGGCTGATATTGTGAGCCGGGATGAGACCGAGCAAGGTGAACGGGCGTTGTTAAATCTTGGACATACCTTTGGCCATGCTATTGAAGCTTTTATGGGCTATGGTAACTGGTTGCATGGCGAAGCGGTTGCCGTGGGTATGATGATGGCAGCAACATTGTCGGCACATCGCGGCTGGTTGAGTCAGAGTGATGTGGCCCTTGTTGGCAGAGCATTGCAATGTTTCCGCTTACCGGTAGTGATGCCTGACTCGATGCAAATCGCCGATTTTTTACCTTATATGAAAACAGACAAAAAAGTGAAAGACGGCCAGATGCGGTTTGTGCTGTTACCTGCGTTGGGACAGGCCCGACTGGTCGCTGATGTGACCGAAGCTGAATTATTGCAGGTTTTTGGCTAATGGATACCTCGCTACTACAGCAAAAACTTGCTGAGTTGGATCATTTGTTGCCATCACAACATGAACTACTAAACCGATTATTATTTCAACTGGCGTTTAACGATTTTCAGAACATTGGTTTAGTCGGAGCAAAAGGCAGCGGAAAATCGACAATTAGTTTAGCGCTGGCTGAGCTTTTCTCAGATCAGGCTAATGTCGCGCTGCTAACCGGCCCCTTGGCGTCTACTGAGATAGATGCCTTATTGCAGCAACATTGGTTTGGTAATCATAGTACAACGCTCTCTTTGTCTGACTTGATGGCTGAGCCAGTAACAGGTGTCCTACCTTTATTATTAATTGTTGACAATTTTGATCAGCTTTCTGAACAAACGCAACAAAAATTACTGCAGCTTGATTGCCTCGGTTTTTTTCTGATATCCGAGCCCTCGATCAGGATGGCACTGAATTTAGGTATTAATATTCCTACGCTGCAAGATGCAAGTCAGGTACTTAAAGACCAACCACTTGATCCGCTTGCTATTGCTGAACGATTCGCAACCAGTGCCGGAAACATGCACCTGTTGCACTCTGCGGTGATTAAACCTGAAGAACGCAAGCCTCTTTCTGTCGTGTTGTGGTTGTTACCTGCGGTGATAGTGTTGTTGCTGCTGACTGGGATAATTAGCTGGCTACAACCAGCAAGCCAAGAGCAAGCTACAGCAGAAACCAATTCCAAGCCGGAAATACAGCAAGACGGCTCTGCAGTAATTAGCCCAGAGCAGATAAACAGCCCTGAGCAGATAAAAAGCCCCGAACTTACCAGTAGCGCTGAGCAGACAGAAAATATCATTGAGGACTCGACAAACAACCCTGAGCTAACAAACAGCAACATTGTAACTGCAGCAACCAGTCCTGAACTTAACAAGCGCTCTGACGTTTTTGAAAGTCCTCTGCTTACATCGGGGCAGGAGAATGCACATACACAGCCTGAGTTAATTGCTATACCCGCGCAGTCTGCAAAAAGCGAAATGCCGACTACAGAGCCTGTCGATACCGAAGCGCAAGCAGCGGTAATCAGTGAACCGATTACCGGTTCTCCTGCGACAAACCCGGTAGAGCACAACGGTGTTGCTGCGGCGCTGACAAGCGATTTTCGCTATCAGGAACCGCAATTGCTTGAATTGCCGGCAGAGTCCAGAGTATTGCAGCTGGCTGTGTTATCGTCTGAAGTAGCATTAGCACGCTTTATGCGTACATACCCTGATATCGCTATAGCGGTGTATCAGCGCAGCTGGCAGGGCCAATTGCAGTGGATATTGTTGGCGGAGGGGCATTATTCAGATGTGAGTAGCGCTCGTCAGGCAAGAGCGTTACTGGCAGAACCGTTGCGCACTGCAGGTCCGTTTATTAAGCCAGTTGGACAGGTACAGCAAGAAATTAAGGCGTTGGCTCGATTGCGTGCTGAGTCAGAACTGCAGGAATAGCATAGTGAATGTAAAGCGTAACCGGGCATTTCTTAAGTGGGCCGGTGGTAAATACAGCTTGGTACCTGAACTGATTAAACATTTGCCCGACGGGCCAGAGTTAGTCGAGCCATTTGCCGGTGCCGGCTCTGTGTTCCTTAATACCGATTATCCACGTTATTTGCTTAATGATATTAACGCAGACTTGATCCAGTTATATCAAATTGTGCAGCATAAAGCAGACGCCTTTGTCGCTGATGCCCGCAGCCTGTTTTGTGCCAGCGCAAATCTTCGCAGTAGCTATCTTGGCATGCGGCAACAATTTAATGAAAGCGTTGATCCGTATCAACGGGCAATTTTGTTTTTATACCTGAACCGCCATGGTTACAATGGATTATGCCGTTATAACTTGTCAGGAAAGTTTAATGTGCCGTTTGGCAGTTATAAAAAGCCTTATTTTCCAGAGGCTGAGTTGTATTATTTTGCCGAAAAAGCACAAAAGGCCCGTTTTAGTTGCAGTAGCTATCAACAGGTATTTGCCACTCTGTCGCCTGGCGCTGTGGTGTATTGTGACCCGCCTTATGTCCCTCTAAGTAAGACAGCAAGTTTTACCAGCTACGCCCGCCAGGGCTTCAATCTTGATGATCAGGCACAATTGGCCAATCTGGCAGAGCAGGCACAGCAAAAAGGTCACAGTGTACTGATCAGCAACCATGATACCACCTGGACCCGGAAAATTTATCAGCAAGCAACGCTGCACAGTTTAAAGGTCGGTCGGTCAATTAGTCAGAATGGCGCTGGCAGGGGCAAGGTTGCAGAATTATTTGCGTTATACGGTGCTAGCCCAGTACCAGGGATACTGTCAGCAGCAAAGCTGCAACAAATAGCAGGGCGGCGATAATGCCCGCTATGACGTAAGGCACAATACTGTTTGTTTGAAAATCCATCTGGCGTTGTTGCTCTGACTGGACACCGGCAAACGCCCCCAGCACTGCTTTGATTACTTGCCAGGTACGGGCCTTGCTGTGGGGCATTAGTTCGATTTACTATTGGAAGGTGTTAAACGGTTTAGTAATTCAAGGAAATCTACAAAATGGAATTGGGTGGAACGACTGTCGCCTTTAATCCAGCTTAACCAATTCTGTTGTACGTTATGACATAATTCAGTTGTTGTTGCACCGGTGCCGTCCTGGCACAAAGGGCTTATTTTCGCATAGCTTATGGTGGCAATGGCAATGATTACCGCCGCTCCAATCGCTAATGCCTTACTGCTAATGGTAATTTTCATGTTAAATCCAGTTAACGCTTTAATCACTAACGGCAGAGTGTAATGGATCTGCCTAGGGGATACAAGTTGGTTATTTAATATACGCGGGAGTATTTGACTAGATCAGTTGCTCAGGGGGCCCTGAGCAACTTTTTATTTGCTACACTCAGAAACCTTTCGAAACGGTGAAAATGACCCGACTATCACACAGGTTACAGTCATCAATGTCCGTATCGACGTAGGCGAGGCTTAATCCCGCGCCTAATACCTCAGTACTTAAACCAATACTCCAGTCCAGATAACTTGCAGCACTGTCATCGTACTCATTGTGTCCCACATGAAGGTCCAGGGCCAGGTTGTCGGTAAGTGCATAACTGTAACCGCCATACAGATAAAAATAGGTTCCGGCATTGGCATAGTAATCGTCGCTGAACGCAAGTCCAAAGGTGAAATCCTGATAAGAAAGTGAGCCATAAAGCTCATAAAAATTGGAGCCGGCAAATTCTGTATTAGGGTAGCCATAACGCATTACGCCTACATCTGCCGTCCAGTCGTCATTAAGCGCACCGCTCCAGCCAAGCATCACATCAAACTCAAGTGTTCCCTGACCACCAAAGTCAACGCTGGAGCCCCATACAGAGACATAAAAACCAGTTTCATCACTTAGGGTTAAGCCACCCTGGATTGCAGGCGCTTCGTCGGTTTGTGAAATACCGCGAAAGGCGTAATCAGAGGTAAACGTGATGTCACCACTCAGTTCAACGGCGTGGCTTTGCGTACTGGTGCTGGCCAGGCCTAATAATAAGCTGGCGGTAACTAAGCTGGAAAGTGTCGTTGTCATTTTCATTGGTGTTGCCCTTATGTTTATTCCCTGATTAATACATTCCAATAAGCATGCCAAATGAAATAAGCTATTAAATACAATGCTTTAATTTGTTTTGCTTTTCTATTTAACGAACTAATGCGCTTTGCTGGTGCGCAACTGCCTGCTTTTTGTGCAACGCACAGCACGTGCTTTTTGCCGGCTAATTCAGTAAAGTCTCCCTTTAACATTTATGGAGTTGCCTAATGTTGCCTTATTTAATTGCTCCCTCCATTTTATCTGCTGATTTCGCCAGGCTTGGCAATGAGGTTTACAACGTGCTAGCCGCAGGGGCCGATGTGGTGCACTTTGATGTGATGGACAATCATTACGTGCCAAACCTGACAATAGGGCCAATGGTTTGTAAGTCGTTACGAAATTATGGCATCACCGCGCCCATCGATGTGCACTTGATGGTAGAACCGGTGGATAGCCTGATCCCACAGTTTGCTGAAGCCGGCGCCAGTATTATAACGTTTCATCCGGAAGCCTCCCGCCATATTGATCGCACCTTGCAGCTGATTAAAAGTCATGGTTGTCAGGCTGGTTTAGTATTTAACCCGGCGACACCACTGAGCTATCTGGACTATGTAATTGATAAACTGGATGTCATTTTGCTGATGTCTGTTAATCCGGGGTTTGGTGGCCAAAAATTTATCCCCGGCACCCTCGATAAGCTGGCTCAGGTTCGCAAAATGATTGATACCAGTGGATTACCTATCCGCTTAGAAGTGGATGGTGGTGTTACATTGGATAATATTGGAGATATCGCTCAAGCAGGAGCTGATATGTTTGTCGCCGGTTCGGCTATTTTTAACAGTGCGGATTACCAGCAGACGATAAACACCATGCGCCAGACCCTGGCTGCAGTGCGCAGCAAATAATATACTGCGGGCAGTGGTACGTTGCGGCTATAATGTTGCTCTTTTTTTTATGTTTTAACCGGTTAAGGACAGTGAACCCATTATGAGTAGTAAACCAATAGTATTAAGTGGCGCTCAACCTTCAGGACAACTTACCATTGGTAACTATTTGGGCGCACTGCGGCAATGGGATCAAATGCAGGATGATTATGACTGTCTGTATTGCATCGTCGATCTGCATGCCATCACGGTGCGCCAGGATCCGGTAGCGTTGCGTAATGCGTCGCTGGATAGTCTGGCGCTCTATCTGGCCTGCGGTATCGACCCAGCACGCTCAGCTGTATTTATGCAATCCCATGTGCCAGAGCATAGCCAGCTAGCCTGGGTGTTAAACTGTTATACTCAGTTTGGCGAGCTTGGCCGGATGACTCAGTTTAAAGATAAGTCAGAGCGTCACAATAACAATGTAAACGCCGGCTTATTTACCTATCCGGTATTAATGGCCGCCGACATTCTGTTGTATCAGGCTAATCAAATTCCGGTAGGTCATGATCAGAAGCAACATTTAGAACTGGCCCGCGATGTCGCGACGCGCTTTAACGCCAGCCATGGCCCAATATTTACCGTACCTGAGCCCTATATTCCGCCGGTAGCTGCCCGGGTAATGAGTTTGCAGGATCCAAGCAAAAAGATGTCAAAGTCTGATGAAAACCCTTGGAATTTTGTTGGCTTGCTCGAAGATCCTAAAATGATCAGCAAGAAATTTAAAAAAGCCATGACCGACTCAGAAGATCCGCCACGGGTACGGTTTGATATTGAGACGAAACCGGGTGTAGCCAACCTGTTAAGTATTCTAAGTGGCGTGACCGGCAAAGCCGTCGCTGCGCTGGAAGCGGAATACGAAGGTAAAATGTATGGCCATCTGAAAGGTGACGTTGCTGATGCAGTGATTAATTTACTGGAGCCGGTGCAAAAAAGCTTTGCAGAGCTTCGTGCAGATTTACCAACCCTGCAAAAAGTGATGCGCGCTGGTGCAGAGAACGCACGCAGCAGAGCTGCTGCGACGCTTGCTAAAGTAAATGATGCGGTAGGTTTCGTTGCTCCCTGATAACGCAGTTCACTCTGATATCTTAATGCTGCTGGATTAGCGGAGTCAGGCATGTTGTTAATGATCGACAATTACGACTCGTTCACCTGGAATCTGGTGCAATATTTTGCAGAGCTTGGCCAAACGGTGTTGGTAAAACGTAATGACGAGATCAGTGTGACCCAGTTGGCGTCACTGAACCCGGCTTATGTGGTAATATCACCAGGTCCGGGTACGCCAGACGACGCTGGGGTGAGTCTGGCGGCTATTGAATATTTTGCCGGCAAGGTACCATTATTGGGCGTGTGTCTTGGTCATCAGGCGATTGCTCAGGTGTTTGGTGGTAAGGTGTGCCGGGCAACAAAAGTGATGCACGGTAAAAACTCTGATATCTATCATCAGGGGCAGTCGGTATTTGCCGGTTTGCCTAGCCCGTTAGCGGTAACCCGCTATCATTCTTTGCTGGTTGCCGCGAGCAGCTTGCCAGCGGAGCTGGTGACCACGGCCTGGACTAATGCACCAGATCAGCCAGCCGAGATAATGGCTTTAATGCATAAACACATGGCGATACATGGGGTGCAGTTTCATCCTGAAGCTATTTTAAGCGATGCCGGTAAAGCGATGCTGAATAATTTTCTCCAGCAGCCTGTTGCTGCTGCCGGCGATAGTTAGGTTTATATTAAATGAGCAAACAGACTGAGCCATTGAATCAGCAATTCTGGGACGACTTTATCGGGGTTAATCCAGAAGCTGCCCGACTGCAATATCAAGTCAAAACGGGTTTGCCAACCAGCAGAAAATTGTTAGCGGTCGATGCAGAAGCGATGCAACAACGTTTGGCCGGGCAGCAAGCCAGGCAACAGTTTATCGAATTTGCCCAGGCTCATATGCATGACCAGGTTGCAGATCAACTTTTTCAGCGGCTGGGCAACATATCGCTGGTGAGCGCATCGATTTTTGACTTAGGTGAAAGTTATCATCAGGTACTTGATATACTGGCCCACAAAGCAGTTACCATCAACCAGCTCGACCCGTTAATCAGCCAGGTTGACTGGTTGAAGGAGGATCTGCTTAAACTGGTTAATCAACCGCAATATCGTAATCGAACTGCTTCAGGTTCACTGATCAAAGACGTCAGAACGGCACTGCGTTTTCTCGGGGTAGAAAGCCTGCAACTGATTATTCCGGTATATGGTATGCGTCGTTGTTTACCACACGCAACTGATCCTTTCGTTGGATTTAAAACCAGGTTGTGGGATTATACTCTGGCATGCGCTATTGCTGCCCGCAGGCTGGCTGAAGACAGCGCCGAGCTGCCCTATGCGGCCTTTTGTATTGGTTTGTTTCATCCACTGGGCCATATAGTGGTAACCCGTAATTATTTGCGAACGTATCAGCAAACCAAGCAGGAAGAGCTGCTAAAGGCCAGAGACGAGCGCAATAACGAGTTAACCGATGCGCTCGATGGCCTAGAACCTGATGCCAGTTTCTTGAGCAATAGCTTACTGGAGTTTGCTGATATCCTTAGTGCTGACATCATTTCCCGCTGGTCGCTGCAACATTTACCGCTATGTCATACCTTGGATCAGCTTGCTGAGGGCGTTGGGTTTAATGGTATTAGTCCACTCGGCCGTCTGGTGCAGCAGGCGCAGGTATATGTGCAGTGGCAGCAGTTAAAAGCGGCTGGCAAAGCCACTGAGCAAGATGCGGCAGCCTGGTTTTCAGCCGTCAAGCTGACCGAAGAGCAACTTACCACCCTGGCAAAAACCGATTTGAAACGATTAAACATCGATTTATAACATTTTTTTTGACCATATTCATGCAAACCGGAAATACTGCTGGCTAAGCATCATCCGGCCAGCTTCTGCTTGGCCGTGGGTCCTCACTTGTTCTGGTAAGCCCAACGCGCTTTGCTTAGTTATTCAGTTCAGTTGCAAATCTATCTGTACCCCTTGATTTTTCTGGCTTTAGCCATTTTTACCGACAAGACAACCGCCCTAAAACCTGCAATAATGGCCGGATAATAACTGGCAGTGGCCGGGTAATTCTGCGCCGCAAAACCACCCACTCAATATAGAGGAAAGGAACATGACAACAGACATTGCAGTAAACCGGGCCTTATTTGATGAAGTGATGGTACCCAACTACGCCCCGGCAAGTGTCATCCCGGTGCGCGGTAAGGGCTCACGAGTGTGGGACCAGAACGATCGCGAGTATATTGATTTTGCTGGTGGCATTGCGGTCAGTAGCCTTGGACATTGCCATCCGGCTCTTGTCGGGGCCTTAAAACAGCAGGCTGATAAACTGTGGCATTTAAGCAACGTGCTGACGAACGAGCCGGCGCTGCGTTTGGCAAAAAAACTGGTTGATGCCACTTTTGCCGACAAAGTGTATTTTGCTAATTCAGGTGCAGAGGCCAATGAAGCCGCATTCAAACTGGCCCGTCGTTGGGCGCTCGATAAATTTGGTGAGCAAAAACAGCAAATTATTTCTTTTGGTAAAAGCTTTCATGGACGCACCTTTTTTACCGTAACGGTTGGTGGTCAGGCATCTTATTCTGATGGCTTTGGTCCAAAGCCTGGTGCAGTAACGCATGCAGAGTTTAACAACCTGGACAGTGTTAAAGCACTGATCTCTGATAACACCTGTGCCATTGTCGTTGAGCCAATTCAGGGCGAAGGTGGCATTATTCCGGCTCAGCCAGAATTCTTGCAAGGGCTACGAGATTTATGTGATCAGCATAATGCCCTGCTGGTATTTGATGAAGTACAAACCGGAGTAGGGCGTACCGGTAAATTGTATGCCTATATGAATTATGGTGTTACCCCGGATATTTTAACTACGGCTAAATCCTTAGGTGGTGGCTTTCCAATTGGCGCTATGCTTACGACTACTGCTATTGCCGGCCATTTGAAAGTAGGTACCCACGGTAGCACTTATGGTGGTAATCCGCTGGCGTGTGCCGTTGCAGAAGCCGTCATTGATACCATTAATACACCGCAAATTCTGGCAGAAGTGCTGCGTAACGAGCAAATCTTCCGGGAATGTCTGCACGAGATTAATAATAAGTATCAGATATGCACTGAAGTTCGTGGCCAGGGTATGCTGCTTGGGGTGGTGTTAAATGAAAAATACCGTGGCAGAGCACGTGACTTTTTCCTCGCTGCAGCTGACCAGGGGCTAATGGCACTGGTTGCTGGCCCGGATGTTATCCGGTTTGCACCCTCGCTGGTGATTACTGAGCAAGACATTCGTGAAGGGATGAAACGCTTCGCCGCGGCAGTGAACCAGGTAGTGAGCGCGTAGCCACGATTAAAAGTGCCATAATACAATTAAGTAAGCGGCATAAAGACCGCAACTGAATGAAGCACAGCAGGACACAACAGCGTGTCCTGCCAGGATATAAAGCAAAAATGGAGTAAGCGACGATGATGGTGATTCGCCCAATCCGAGCGGATGATTACCCGGCGCTCTATCAGATGGCGGTTGAGTCGGGGCATGGTTTTACCTCGCTGCCGGTCAATGATGAGCTGCTAATGCGTAAAATCAGCCGTTCGGAGCAGTCGTTACAAAAAAAAGTAAGCAGCCCTGGTGACGAGGGCTACTTATTTGTATTGGAAGACACCAATACGGGTGATGTTTGTGGTACCAGCGCACTGGAAGCCGCGGTAGGCCTGGATGATGCGTTCTATCATTATCATCTGGGTAAGGTGGTGCACAGCTCACGATCACTAGGTGTTTACAAAACAGTTGATATTCTGACACTGTGTAACGACTACACCGGCGTCAGTGAACTTTGCACTTTATTTTTGCGGGAAAACCGCCGTGAAAAAAATAATGGCCGGTTGTTATCTAAAGCCCGTTTTTTATTTATGGCTGAATTTGCCGAGCGCTTTGCCGATCGGGTCATTGCTGAAATGCGTGGTGTCTCTGATCAGAATGGTCATTCGCCGTTCTGGCGCTGGTTGCAGGAGCATTTTTTCTCGGTTGACTTTCCTACAGCAGATTACCTGACCGGCATTGGCCAGAAAGTGTTTATTGCCGAGCTTATGCCAAAATATCCGATATATGTCAGCCTGTTAAGTAAAGAGGCGCAGCAGGTAATAGGCAAAGTGCATGATAAAACACGGCCAGCCTTGTCGTTGTTGCAATCCGAAGGTTTTTCAAACCGTGGCTACGTCGATATTTTTGATGCAGGCCCGACAGTGGAAGCAAGAGTAGAGCATATTCGTTCAATTCGGTATAGTCGTAAGCTACAGGTGCAGATCGGTACGCCGGGGCCGGATGGTCAGCCTTATTTAATCTGTAATACTAATTTAGAACACTTTCGTGCAACCTGGCTGCCGCTTACAGTAACGGAACATAGCGATCAGGTTGTATTGCCACAGGACTGCGCCGACGCTTTAGGCGTTAAAGCCGGTGAGCACATCAGATTAACCAGAATATAAGCAGGGGTATAACATGAGCCACGCAGCACAATTTATTAATGGCCAATGGCTGGCAGGTGAGGGCAAGTCGTTTTCATCGCTTGACCCGGCCAAAAACCAGCAGGTCTGGCAGGGGGAAGCCGCCACGGCGGAGCAAGTTGACGCCGCCATTAGTGCTGCCCGCGCCGCTCAATACAGCTGGGGCGACCTCAGTTTTGACAGCCGGGTTGAAGTGGTAAAAAGATATGCTGAACAACTGGCTGCCAATAAAGAAGAACTGGCATTGTGCATCGCCAGAGACACCGGAAAAGCGTTGTGGGAAAGCCGTACTGAAGTGGCAGCAATGATTGGTAAAGTGGATATATCAGTACGTGCACACGAAGAGCGAACCGGCACCAAAGAGAACCCCATGCCGCAAGGCCGGGCCTTTGTCCGGCATAAACCTCATGGGGTAGTAGCGGTATTTGGCCCTTATAACTTTCCGGGCCACTTGCCGAATGGCCACATTGTCCCCGCGTTGTTAGCAGGTAATACCGTGGTATTTAAGCCATCAGAATTAACGCCAATGGTAGCCGAGCACGCCGTAAAATTGTGGGAAAAAGCTGGTTTACCAGCCGGAGTGCTTAATTTGTTACAAGGTGAGGTGGATACTGGTAAGGCGATTGCCAGCCATGAAGGTATTGATGGCTTATTTTTTACCGGGAGCTCACGTACTGGCCATTATTTACACCAGCAATTTGCCGGGCGGCCGGAAAAAATTCTGGCGCTGGAAATGGGCGGTAACAACCCGCTTATCGTTCAGGATGTCAGCGATATCGATGCTGTGGTACATGATATTGTGCAGTCAGCCTTTATTTCAGCAGGCCAGCGCTGTACTTGTGCCCGCAAACTGTTTTTACCGGCGAACGCACAGGGTGATGCTATTCTAACCCGCTTGATTGAAGTGACCCGCAATATTAAAACGGGCCTGTATGATGCAGACCCTCAGCCATTTATTGGCGCCATGATTTCGGTCGCCGCGGCCAAAGGAATGCGTGCTGCCCAGCAACACCTGATCGAGTTAGGTGGTGAAGTTCTGGTTGAGCTGCAACATTTGCACAGCGATACGGGGTTAGTGTCGCCTGGTATCATTGAATGCAGCAATGTCAAAAACTTTCCCGACGAGGAGCATTTCGGCCCCTTATTAAAAGTGTTCCGATTTAGTGACTTCGATACGGCTATTGATGCCGCCAATAACACCAGTTTCGGTTTGTCAGCAGGGTTGCTCAGTGACAGTCAGGAGCTTTATCAGCACTTTTATCGGCGGATCAGAGCAGGTATTGTCAACTGGAACCGACCCATTACCGGCGCCAGTTCTGCAGCGCCTTTTGGTGGAATTGGTGGTAGCGGTAATCATCGCGCCAGTGCATATTATGCGGCAGACTACTGTGCTTACCCGGTTGCCTCAGTAGAATTAGACCAGGTGTCAATGCCTGAACAATTGTCACCGGGCTTGAGCTTTTAACTAATAAAATCGGGGCTGCGGCCCCGATTTGTTTTCTTGCCGACATTTTGCTTAAATTACGCTATTGTAATGTTTTTAACTTCAAGCAATTCAGGTAACCCATTCGTATGGTGACTGATCAACCTGGCTACGAGCATCTCATTCAGTTTTTAACTGAGCACCTGGCGTTGTTTACCGAAGAAGGAACCGTGCTGGCCAATGGTAAAACCATTGGCGTTGTGCTGGAAGAACGAATTGCCGAACAAATTATCACCTTATGCACACAGCATACCGAACTGGAAATAAACCATCGCAGTATGATCATTCGTGAAGTTGACGGCATTATGTATGACTTTCAGGAAGTGCTGAGCAGCGTTCTGGAAAAAAAAGCTACTCGCGAGCAGGCTGAACTGATAAACGAAATCGCATTGTTAATCAAAAACCTGTTTGATAGTGCCATCGCCAGGCTCATGGATTAGCAGCTTAGCATCAGGATTAATGCTGGCTACCCGCCTTATATTTCCGTAGAATATCCAGCCTGAAATTTCATGCCGGAACCGGATATGCAAGCAAAAGTCAGTTGGGTTGATAACCTGAGTTTTATTGGTCGCTCAGCCAGTGGCCATGAGGTGGTATTTGATGCAAATAGTGCTGACAGTAGCGCGCCCAGCCCGATGGAAATGGTGTTAATGGCCGCAGGTGCCTGTTCGTCTGTTGATGTGGTTAGCATTTTAAAGAAAGCCCGCCAGCACGTGCTCGGTTGTGAGGTGGAGCTAAGCGCAGAACGCGCTGAAGAAGCGCCACGTGTATTCACCAAAATCCATCTGCATTTTGTGGTCTCCGGCCATGATCTTAGCGAGAAACATGTCGCACGGGCGGTAGATTTATCTGCAGATAAATACTGCTCAGTGTCGATTATGCTGGCCAGCAGTGTTGCTGTAAGCCATTCCTATAGTGTTAACAATGCAAGTCAGACTGTCGGGTCTGAGTAATTGCCTGATAAACAATACAGCGAAAGCTGTAGTGGAGAGCGCAGAAATTGGTAAAGCCTTTCGAAAAATTGAAACTGCACGGGTTTAACAACCTGACTAAAAGCTTAAGTTTTAGCTTATATGATATTTGTTATGCCAAGACCGAGCAGCACCGTCAGGAATATATTGAATATATTGACGAGCAATATAATGCTGACCGACTGACAGATATATTAACTGAAGTGGTTGATATCATTGGTGCCAATGTGCTTAATATTGCCCGGCAGGATTATGATCCACAGGGAGCCAGTGTCACGATACTGGTCAGCGAAGAGCCGGTTCTGGTTGATCCTGACAATTCAGAGAATCCCGGTCCGCTGCCGGAAACCGTGGTGGCGCATCTGGATAAAAGTCATATTTGCGTTCATACCTACCCTGAAGTCCATCCGCATGACGGTATCTGTACCTTCAGAGCGGATATTGAAGTCTCTACCTGTGGCATTATTTCACCGTTAAAAGCACTTAATTTTCTGATCCATAGTTTTGAGTCAGACGTGGTAACCATTGATTACCGGGTGCGTGGTTTTACCCGCGATATCAGTGGTACCAAGCATTATATCGATCATCCTATCAGCTCTATCCAGAATTTTATGGAAGTGGATACCAAGCAGGCGTTTCAGATGATTGACGTTAACGTTTATCAGGAAAACCTGTTCCATACCAAGATGATGTTAAAAGAGGCTGACTTAAACAATTATCTGTTTGGCATGGGCACCGACAGTATGACTGCTGATGAGCAGAAACTGATCAGTAAGAAAGTATTTAAAGAAATCAGGGAAATTTTCTACGGCCGTAACTTGCCTGAAATGAAATAACGCAAAGCACAGCCAGGCCATGGCAGCCTAACCTGCGCTGCCAGGTAAAGGGGTTATTTACCTAACCAGTCTGCCTGGCCTCTGGCCTGGCGTCGCTTTTGAATTATCGCTTCAATCAATGGGGTTAAAATCAGCTCCATCGCTAATCCCATCTTACCTCCTGGCACCACCAGAGTATTGACCCGTGACATAAAAGATCCGTGGATCATTCGCAGATAGTACGGAAAATCAACGTGTTTAATACCGCGAAAACGGATCACAACAAAACTTTCGTCGAGTGACGGAATATCTTTAGCACTAAAAGGGTTTGAGGTATCTACAGTCGGCACCCGCTGAAAATTAATATGAGTCCGGGAAAACTGCGGCGTAATATGGTTAATGTAATCATCCATACTGCGCACGATACTGGCCTGAACCGCCTCCCGGCTATGGCCACGCTCTGAGGTGTCACGGATGATCTTCTGGATCCATTCCAGGTTGACTATCGGTACCATACCTATCAGTAAATCGACATGTTGCGCAACATTATGCTGCTCGGTTACTGCACCACCATGCAGGCCCTCATAAAACAGTAAGTCGGTGTTAGCACGCAAGTCCTGCCATGGGGTAAAGGTGCCGGGTAACTGGTTATAAGGTACGGCTTCATCGAAGGTATGCAGGTAATGTCGAATGCGGCCGGTACCGGTTTCAGCGTAACTGGCAAAAAACGTTTCTAACGCGCCAAAATCGTTTGCTTCAGCTCCAAAATAACTGATGTAACGTCCTTGCTCTTTGGCTTTACGCACTGCCAGATCCATTTCTGGCCGGCTAAAGCGATGAAAACAATCGCCTTCGACAAACGCGGCATCTATGCCCAAGGTGCGGAAAATATGCTGAAAAGCGATTGTCGTGGTGGTAGTTCCGGCGCCAGAGGAGCCGGTGATCGCAATGATCGGGTTTTTATGTGACATAGGCTGCGCCGGTAAAAAATTCTGGAGTTACCATAAAGCAACACCGCTACCGGCTGCAACCGTTATCTGTTTTATTGAAACCGGAACGTTAAAATAACCGGGTCGTGATCTGAAGATCGGTAAGGCGTTGCACCGTAAAGCCGCTGTTGTGCTTCTGCCGATTTATAGCGACTGCTGTAGTCGAGCAACACAGGTTCAGCGGCATTGATTGACCAGTGTTCAACTGTGTGCAAATAGGCAGCCAGTTCTTCACTGGCCAGCGCGTGGTCAAGGGAGCCACTGCGACCGCGAAAGGCGTAAGAAAACCCGGAGTGTTTTGGATCATGTAAATACTGCCACCCGGCTTGTTCCAGGGCCCGCACCGGATCTTCCATCCGGTAGGCATTTAAATCCCCCATAATTAACTGATGCGCGCTGGAGGTGCCGGTTGGGTTGCCAGCCAGCCATTGGGTCAGGGCTTTACTTGCCTCAACCCGGGCTGCGTTCCAGCAAGCCTGGCCATCGTTCTGATCTGCCTGTAGCTCGTACTGCGGGCTATCATCGCGCGGGCAACTGCCTTTAGATTTAAAATGATTCACTGCAACGGTCAGCTTTTTACCACTGGCAAGGTGCTGGAAGGTTTGAGCAACCGGCGCCCGGTTCAGCCGGTTAAAGGGTGCTGCAGTTTGGGTAGCCGCGGCGCCCGCTTCGCTGATTGCTGAAGGCCGGTAGATCAGAGCAACTTTGATGGCATCAGTGCCGGGTGTCTCAGTCGTTTCAACAATGGCGTAAGGTTCAGCAACAACGTTATTTAATGCCGCCACCAGCGTAGCAATAGCACTACCACCACCGTAACCATTATTTTCCAGCTCCAGCAGACCAATAATGTCGGCATCCATAGCCGCCAGGGCGCTAATCAGCTTAGCTTGCTGACGGGCTAAATCTGCCGGGGTGCGGGCACCGCGTCGGGTCGGGAAGGGTTCTGCCTGACCATGCCCGGTAAAAAAATTCAGCACGTTGAATACTGCTACCCGTAAGTCAGCGTGGTGTTTTGGCAAAGGTGCAGCAGGACGTGGGTTAGTGCTGATAAATTGCGGGCTCGTCAAAGGAATAAGGCGGTAACCCCGCTCATCCTGAAACAGAAACCCACTGACGCCGCGCACGGTATCACCTAAACGTATGGTGTTGTCGGCGGTTAAGCCGCTCGGCGGATACGGCGTCGGCTCTGGGTTTTCCTGCCAGCTGCCATCGTCCAGCACCAGCATGCGTCGCTGTTGTTGTTGGTCATATTGGATTGCCTCGGTACCAGGCAATTTAATTTCTGTTGGCACGATTAAGCGCTGATCGGCCAGCATCAGCTCGCCATAGCGCCCTAGTTGGTAGCTATCGGTCACAACCAAATCCTGTGGAAACCGCAACCACATGCCCTCCAGTGCCTCCATGTTCAGCTTATCGCTCAGCGGTAAGCTGACAACGGTACTGCTCAGTTGCTGCTTACTGGCGCAGCGCGAAATATGGCTAAGATCAGTCAGCGAGGTTAAATCGTTTATCTCAGCTACGGTTCCCTGTAACAGCAGCACATCGCCCTGCTGATATTTACCGGGCTCAGCCAACTGAATAAACAGGCCTTCAGAGGTAAGCGGATCATCGTCAGCAGTAAGGCTTTGCAGCATCAGCCCCGGCAGCGGTGAGTCAGGGTAAACGCCGCCAACTACCACGCCGCGCGTCACGACCTGCTGACCCAGCAACGGACTGTGTTCTGTCTTACCCTGTATAACTGCGATGGGCTGATACGCGCCCTCGCAGCTCAACGGTTCTGGTTTGCTGCAAGCGCTAAGGCTGAGCAGCACCGCCAGAAGCGGAATTAACAACACGACGCGCATGTTTTAGCCTTATTTTTGCTGTTCGCGGGCAACCGCACGGTAACCAATATCACTGCGGTAAAACATACCGTCCCAGCTGATATGCTTGGCCAGTTGATATGCTGCCCGCTGTGCGTTACTGACATTGGTACCCAGGGCAGTAGCACACAATACCCGGCCACCGTTAGTCAGCACTTTATTATCGATAAGCGTCGTACCGGCGTGGAACACTTTGGCGCTGCTGGTATCAATGCCATCCAAACCTTTGATTTCAATGCCTTTGTCGTAGTTATCAGGGTAGCCACCTGCTGCCAGCACCACGCCCACAGCCGCCTGCTCCGTGAATTTGATTGCCACCTGGTCCAGCTTGCCGGTAACCGCTGCCTGGCACAGCGCAACCAGATCAGATTCCAGTCGCAGCATAATAGGCTGCGTTTCCGGATCGCCGAAGCGACAGTTAAACTCCAGTACCTTGGCAGAACCATCCGGTGCGATCATCAGCCCGGCATACAAAAAGCCGGTAAACACATTACCCTCTGCGGCCATACCGCGAACCGTTGGATAAATAACTTGCTGCATCACCCAGTCATGCACGGCAGGGGTAACCACTGGTGCAGGTGAATACGCCCCCATACCGCCGGTATTAGGGCCTTTGTCACCGTTATCTCGCGCTTTATGATCCTGCGACGAGGCAAAGGCCAATGCATGTTCGCCATCGACCATTACAATAAAAGAGGCTTCTTCGCCATGTAAAAACTCTTCAATTACCACCCGGCTGCCAGCATCGCCAAACTTGTTACCGGACAGCATATCGTCAATCGCCGCAAATGCTTCGGCTTCTGTCTGAGCAATAATTACCCCTTTGCCGGCAGCGAGGCCGTCGGCTTTAATAACGATGGGCGTGGCCAGTTGCTTAACAAAAGCCTTGGCTGGGGCAATGTCGGTGAAGTTTTGATAAGCGGCGGTGGGGATGTGGTGTCGTGCCAGAAAGTCTTTGGCAAATGCTTTTGAGCTTTCCAGTTGTGCCGCTGCCTGCGTAGGGCCAAAAATAGCCATACCCTTTTCGCGAAACACATCAACTACCCCTTTTGCCAATGGCGCTTCCGGGCCGACTATAGTGAGTTCAATATGTTGCTCAGTCGCAAATGCCAGTAATGCCGGTACATCATCGGCAGCAATATCAACATTGTGCAGATTAGCTTCCCGCGCTGTGCCGGCGTTGCCAGGGGCCACGAATACCTGGCTAACCAGAGGAGATTGCGCTGCCTTCCAGGCCAGAGCATGTTCGCGGCCGCCGCCGCCGATTACCAATACTTTCATCGGGATTTCCGTTTTCTATTGTGTTACAGGTTTACGAAATTTTAAGGTCATTCGATCGCTCTCACCAATCGCCTGATATTTCGCTTTATCTTCTTCGCCAAGCCGCATTACTGGTGGCAGTGTCCATACGCCTTTTGGATGATCAGCTTTGTCTTTGGGATTCGCATTTATCTCGCTGCTATCTTCCAGTACAAAACCTGCTTGCTCGGCCAGGGTGATGGCCAACTGCTGCGGGAAATAACCACTTCTGGTCCATTCACCGTTAGCTTTATCCGCGGGTAAACGATGCTCAACAACGCCGAGCACACCACCTGGCTTTAACGCTTTATAAAAATCTTTAAAAATGGCTACCATCCCCTCGTCACCACCCTGACCATACCAGTTGTGCAGGTTACGAAAGGTCAGCACCACATCAGCACTGCCGGCTGGTGCGATGTCACTGCTATTGCCTGGGGCAAAGGCTGTTAGCTCTACCCGGCTGTAGATGGGGTCAGTTGCCAGCTTCTCTTTAAACGCTGCCAGGTTTCTTTTGTAATAATCTGAGCTGCTATCGGCCGGAAAATGCGCGGCGTAATATTTGCCATGGGCAGCCAGTAACGGGGCCAGAATTTCAGTGTACCAGCCACCACCAGGGGATATTTCCACCACCGTGCTTTTTGGGGTCACTTCAAAAAATGCCAGCGTTTGCACCGGGTTACGGTATTGGTCGCGATTTTTGTTTTGATCGCTACGAACATGATGGTCTGCCGCTTGTTGCAATGCATCGGTGTTGCTATCTGCCAGTACCGGCAGGGCCAAGAGTATTGCTGATAACGTTATAACTTTGCTAAGTGTTTTCATCTTCAGGCTCTCTTTGTTAAAAGTTGCCGTAGTTTAGCAAAGCAGTCGCGCAATTGCAGTGTTTATCGATAAGGGGCAGTTGGCGCATTTAGATGGCCAGACTGCTAAATTTCAATCAACAAATGGCAAGGCCTATGCTAGAATGCCAGCCTTTTCGATGAAGCGTTATCGGGTTTTCTGTTATGGACAGTGTCTCTGTGAACAGTAATGTGGTGTCTGCCTTAGACAATATAAAAGTGGTGCTGGTAGGAACGACTCATACTGGCAATATAGGCTCGGTTGCCCGGGCGATGAAAACCATGGGCCTGTCGCAGCTATGTCTGGTGGCACCTAAAACCGCCCCTGATGGCCAGGCTTATGCGTTGGCCGCCGGCGCCAGTGAGATCCTGGCCGCGGCCACGACCTTTGAGACGCTGGCTGAAGCCGTAGCTGACTGTGCATTAGTGGTTGGTAGTAGTGCCCGCTCCCGCACATTAAGCTGGCCAATGCTGGATCCACGGCAATGTGCCAAGCTCGCCATTGCCCAGAGTAACAAACCGGTGGCAGTAGTATTTGGCCGCGAATCTAGTGGCCTGAGTAATGAAGAGCTACAGCTTTGTCATTATCATGTCTGTATTGCGGCTAACCCACAGTACAGCTCACTGAATCTGGCGATGGCAGTGCAAATTGTTTGCTATGAGCTGAGAATGGCCTACCTGGAGCACGAGCCGGTCTCTGCCGAGACTGAACTCGCGGCTTATCCGAGCTCAGCGCAAATGGAAAATTTTTATCAGCATCTGGAAACGGCGTTGCAGCACACCGGATTCATTATTAAGCAGCACCCGGGTGTAGTGATGACCAAATTAAAACGGTTGTTTAACCGGGCCCGGCCAGAAGAGGCTGAATACAACATTCTGCGGGGCATTTTAACCTCAATGCAGCGTCTGGAAAAGGTTGATAGCAATACTCAGAAGGAGTAAGGCGATGTTCGCGGGTATCAGAGAAGATATAAAAAGTGTGTTTGACCGGGATCCGGCGGCACGCAGTACCTTTGAGGTACTGACTAACTACCCGGGGTTGCATGCCATCTGGTGGCACCGGCTTAACCATAAACTGTGGCGGGCAAACATCAAATGGCTCGCCCGCTTTTTAAGTACGATTGCCCGCTGGCTGACCGGGGTAGAAATTCACCCGGGAGCGAAAATTGGCCGGCGTTTTTTTATTGATCACGGTATGGGCGTAGTGATAGGTGAAACGGCTGAAATTGGTGATGACTGTACGCTATACCATGGCGTGACACTGGGCGGTACCAGCTGGAATCCGGGCAAGCGCCATCCTACCTTGGCCAATGGCGTAGTTATTGGTGCCGGTGCTAAAGTGCTAGGGCCCTTACTGGTTGGCGAAAACGCCCGTATTGGCTCAAATGCGGTGGTCGTGCGCGATGTACCGGCCGGGGCCACCGTGGTGGGTATTCCGGGAAGGGTCGTTGCCAAGGTTGCAGCAAAAGTAAGTGAACAGCGTCAGCACCTGGCAAAGAAGTTTGGTTTTGATGCCTATGCCGTTTCTGCTGAAAATCCTGATCCGGTTGCCAGTGCAATTGGTACCCTGCTGGATCATATTCATCTGCTGGATAACAAAGTGGCCGAGCTGTGCAGCAGCGTTAATAGCCTGGGGGGCAATGTTTGCGCTGAAATGCCCGAACTGGATTTGCCGGAAGAAGATTTTAAGCGGGCTGAACAGCATGCTGCAGAGCAGCGTCGCAAAGAAGTTGAAGCGTTTGATCCCGGTATTTAGTCATATCGTGTTACGTAATACCTGACCAGGTTACTAGGATATATACTTGACTAAAACAGTCAGGATTGTACAATAGCGCCTATGTAGTCAGGGAGCTTGATATGAGATTAACCTCGAAAGGTCGCTATGCTGTTACTGCCATGCTTGATGTGGCATTGCACGCTGGGCAAGGTCCGGTGCCGCTGGCCGATATTTCTGAGCGACAGGGTATTTCGTTATCTTATCTTGAACAGTTATTCGCTCGCTTGCGTAAACAGGGTTTAGTCAGCAGTGTGCGTGGTCCGGGTGGTGGTTACCAGCTGGGTCTGGCAGCTGAGGCTATTTCTATTTCCGCTGTCATTGCGGCAGTAGATGAGTCAGTAGACGCCACGCGCTGTCAGGGTAAATCTGATTGCCAGAGCGGTGTTAAGTGTCTGACTCACACCTTGTGGCATGATTTAAGCCATCGAATAGAAGACTTTCTGACCAATATCAGCCTGGCAGCTTTGGTTAGCCAGCAAGATGTGCAAACGATTGCACAGCGGCAGAATAGTCGCAATGTTAAAAATCCTGCAACTGACATTAAAGTCAGTTGCCAGCTGTAAGCGCAATACGGAGCCAACAATGAAGCTACCTATTTATCTGGACTATGCGGCGACCACCCCGGTTGATCCGCGTGTGGCCGAAAAAATGATGCAATACCTGACGATGGATGGCGAGTTTGGTAACCCGGCCTCACGTTCGCACCGGTTTGGCTGGCAAGCAGAAGAGTCTGTGGAAATAGCCCGTAGCCAGATCGCAGAGCTGGTTAACGCTGATCCGCGTGAAATTGTGTTTACCTCTGGCGCCACCGAATCGAATAACCTGGCCATTAAAGGCGCAGCTCAGTTTTACAAGAAAAAAGGTAAGCATTTAATTACTGCCAAAACCGAACACAAAGCGGTGCTGGACACCATGCGCCAGCTCGAGCGTGAAGGTTTTGAAGTGACGTATCTTGAAGTTGAAAGCAATGGCCTGGTTGATCTTGCCAAGTTAGAGGCAGCCATGCGTCCGGAAACCTCCGTTGTGAGCATTATGTTTGTAAATAACGAAATTGGCGTTATTCAGGATATTGCTGCCATCGGTGAGTTGTGTCGCAGCAAAGGCATTGTATTCCATGTTGATGCTGCTCAAGCTACCGGAAAAGTGGATATCGACCTGCAAAGTCTGAAGGTCGATTTGATGTCGTTTTCTGGCCATAAAACCTACGGTCCTAAAGGTATTGGTGCTCTATATGTGCGGCGTAAACCGCGTATTCGTTTAGAAGCGCAAACTCATGGTGGTGGCCATGAACGTGGCATGCGTTCGGGTACTTTGGCGCCGCATCAAATCGCGGCTATGGGCGAAGCGTTCCGGTTAGCCAAAGAAGAAATGGCGGCTGAACGTGAACGTATTACTGCGCTGCGAGATCGGTTGTGGGATGGCATCAAAGATATCGAGCAAGTGTACTTAAATGGTGACAGCGCCCCACGAGTGCCGGGCATTACCAATATCAGCTTTAATTTTGTTGAAGGTGAATCGCTGATAATGGCGTTGAAAGACATTGCGGTGTCGTCTGGCTCAGCTTGTACCTCTGCCAGTTTAGAGCCTTCTTATGTATTGCGCGCGCTGGGCTTAAATGACGAGCTGGCTCACAGCTCTATCAGGTTTAGTATTGGGCGGTTTACCACTGAAGCGCAAATTGACCATACTATCAAAATTGTCCATCAAGCGATTGATAAACTACGTGAAATGTCACCGTTATGGGACATGTTCAAAGACGGTATTGATTTAAACACTGTGGCATGGGTAGCGCACTAAGCGCCATCCGGCCCAACGAGGTAACAGATCATGGCTTACAGCAATAAAGTAATCGATCACTATGAAAATCCACGTAACGTGGGTTCTTTCGCCAAAGACGACCCTAGCATCGCGACGGGTATGGTTGGTGCGCCGGCTTGTGGTGACGTAATGAAACTGCAAATTAAAGTGAATGCGCAGGGCATTATTGAAGATGCTAAATTTAAAACCTATGGCTGCGGCAGCGCTATCGCGTCCAGTTCACTGGTAACAGAGTGGGTTAAAGGCAAAAGCCTTGATGAAGCTCAGCAGATTAAAAATACCGACATCGCCCACGAACTGGCGTTGCCTCCGGTAAAAATTCATTGCTCTATTCTGGCAGAAGACGCGATTAAGGCGGCGATTGCCGATTATAAGCAAAAGCGTGGGGGTTAACACGGCATGGCAATATCGATGACCACAGCGGCAGCTGAAAGAGTGCAAAACTTTCTGCAAAATCGTGGCAAAGGGTTGGGCTTGCGGGTTGGTGTAAAAACCACCGGTTGCTCTGGCCTTGCTTATGTGCTGGAGTTTGTCGATGAGCTGCATGATGATGATCAGGTATTTGAAGAGCACGGTCTGAAACTGATTGTTGACGGCAAAAGCTTGGTGTACATCGATGGCACCCAGCTGGATTTTGTTAAAGAAGGCCTGAACGAGGGTTTTCAGTTCAATAATCCGAATGTTAACGGCGAATGTGGCTGCGGCGAAAGCTTTACCGTTTAATTACTCCGACTGCTGTAAGGCCAATATTGCATGAATTATTTTCAGTTGTTTGATTTACCAGCGACCTTTGAGCTGGACTTAACTGAATTAGGCTCACGTTATCTGGCTTTGCAGCGCAAGTTTCATCCCGACAAACATGCGGCAGCGTCTCATCGCGACCGGCTAATGTCGGTGCAGCAAACCGCTAACATCAATGATGCCTACCATAGCCTGAAACAACCGCTGCTGCGGGCGGAACATTTATTGGCGCTGCGTGGTTTAAAAATAAGCCACGAGCAGCGCAGCTTTACCGATCCGGTGTTTTTAATGCAGCAAATGGAACTGCGCGAGCAACTGGAAGAAATCAGTAGTAGTGCCGATCCTGACAGCGCCATTATGGCGGTAGAACAGCAATTGCAGCAGCAGCGCAAAGTGTTGTTAAAGCAGCTGGCGGCAACATTGGACGCCAATACAGCTGAGCAAAACCAGCAGGCAGCGGAACTGGTGCGTAAACTCAAATTTTTCTTTAAACTGCAGCACGAGCTGGAGTTAATAGAACAGCAAATACAAGACTAAATTAAGCTATGGCGTTATTACAGATTGCAGAGCCCGGCCAGAGTGCCGCGCCCCACCATCATAAACTGGCAGCGGGTATCGATTTAGGTACTACCAATTCTTTAGTTGCAGCGGTTCGCAGCGGCCAGGCCAGTACCCTAAGCAATGCCGATGGCAGTGATATGATCCCGTCGGTGGTGCGCTATGGTCCGGCTAAAACCGAGGTTGGCCAGCAGGCTGTTATGTCTGCAGCAGAGGATGCCAGCAATACCATATTCTCCATTAAACGCCTGATGGGCAAAGGCTATACCGAAACCCAACTTCTGGCAGAGTTATTACCCTATCAGTTAGTCGATCAAGACGGTCTGGCTGCAGTAGACACACGTGATGGCGTGAAAAACCCGGTGGAAGTTTCTGCGGAAATTCTGGCAACCCTGGCCGACACCGCCAGCCAGGTGCTGGGCGGTGAACTTAATGGCGTAGTCATTACCGTGCCGGCCTATTTTGACGATGCTCAGCGCCAGGCAACAAAAGATGCCGCTAAGCTTGCCGGCCTAAATGTATTGAGACTACTAAATGAGCCAACTGCTGCGGCGCTGGCGTATGGCCTCGACTCTGGCCAGGAAGGGGTTATTGCCGTTTACGATTTAGGCGGTGGCACCTTCGATATTTCTATTTTACGCCTCAAACGCGGTGTGTTTGAAGTACTGGCCACCGGCGGTGATTCCGCACTGGGTGGCGATGACTTTGACCAGATGATCGTCGGCTGGATGCAGCAACAAAGCGGCCAGCAAACATTAAGCCATACTGCCAGACGCCAGTATTTAACCGTGGCTCGCAATTTAAAAGAACAGCTAACCGACAGCGCTAAAGCCGATTACGCTTTTAGTGCAGATAACCAGCAGGTATCAGGCAGCCTTAGCCGCGATGAATTTGAGCAGCTTGCTGGCCCGTTGGTGAAAAAAACCATCCGCAGTTGCCGTCAGGTACTACGCGATGCCGGTTTAACCCCTGACGAAGTAGCTAATGTGGTGATGGTGGGCGGCTCAACCCGCGTACCATTGGTGCGCAGCGAAGTAGGTCAGTTTTTTGCCTCAGAGCCACTAACCTCGATTGACCCGGATAAAGTCGTGGCGCTGGGCGCCGCTATTCAGGCCAATGTACTGGTGGGCAATAAAGCCGAACACGAGACCTTGCTACTGGATGTTATTCCCTTGTCGCTGGGTCTGGAAACCATGGGCGGCCTGACTGAAAAAGTAATACCACGAAATACCGTGATCCCGGTAAGTCGAGCTCAGGAATTTACCACCTTTAAAGACGGCCAGACCGCAATGGCTATTCACGTGTTGCAAGGTGAACGCGAGTTAGTCGAAGACTGTCGCTCACTGGCACGCTTTGAATTACGTGGTATTCCGCCGATGCCAGCCGGCGGTGCCCATATCCGGGTTACCTTTCAGGTTGATGCTGATGGCTTGCTTAGCGTCAGCGCCGAAGAGAAATCGACCGGCGTTGCGGCGGGTATTCAGGTTAAGCCTTCCTATGGTTTAACGGATGAGCAGGTAGCCGGTATGATCAGCGGTTCAATGCAGCATGCCCGGCAGGATATGCAACGGCGGTTGCTGCGTGAACAACAGGTAGAAGCTGATCGGGTGCTGGAAGCCGTTACTGCTGCAGTGCAGCACGATGGTGCATTGCTCAATTCAGATGAATTAGCCGAGATTAACGCGGCGCTGGCAACCTTAGCCCAAGTGCGGCAGCAAGACGATACGGCAGCAATTAAAGCCGCTATTGAACATACCAACACTTTAACAGATGACTTTGCTGCCCGGCGTATGGATCAATCAATCCGGCAAGCCTTGCAGGGCCATAAAGTCGACGAGGTTTAACCATGCCAAAGATAGTATTTTTACCCCATGCTGAATTATGCCCGCAAGGTGCCGCGCTGGATGCCAGCGTGGGCGACACTGTGCTGGATGTAGCATTAAAAAATGGCATAGCTATTGAACATGCCTGTGAAAAATCCTGTGCCTGCACTACCTGCCATGTCATTGTCCGTGAAGGCTTCTTTTCGCTGAACGAAAGCGATGAGCTGGAAGACGATATGCTGGATAAAGCCTGGGGCCTGGAGCCCGAATCGCGCCTGGGTTGTCAGGCCAGGATTGCCGATGAAGATCTGGTGGTGGAGATCCCTAAGTACACCGTCAATATGGTTAGTGAAGGCCACTAGGGTGAGATGATTGGCACGGTATGTTTTTTTTGGTAATTAGCGTATAATTTGCCGCCTTAAAATTTTAACCCTTTAATTGCAGGAGCCTGACATGGCCTTAGAACGTACTTTTTCAATCGTTAAACCCGATGCTGTAGCAAAAAACCTGATCGGTGCTATCTATCACCGTTTTGAATCTGCCGGCCTTAAGATTGTTGCTTCTAAAATGCTACACTTAAGCCAGGAACAAGCAGAAGGTTTCTACGGCGAGCACAAAGAGCGTCCATTTTTTAAAGCGCTGGTAAGCTTCATGACGTCTGGCCCGGTAATGGTTCAGGTATTAGAGGGCGAAGACGCTGTGCGTAAGAACCGTGAAATTATGGGTGCCACTAACCCTAAAGATGCATTAGCCGGTACGTTACGCGCTGATTATGCAGACAGCATTGACGAAAACGCGGTACACGGTTCTGATGCAGCAGCATCTGCGGCTCGTGAAATTGCGTTTTTCTTCACTGAAGCTGAGCTTTGCAGCCGTACCCGTTAATATTGGGTAGGTGTTAGCTGTATAAGCTAAATGGAAAGGGGGCGTCAGCCCCTTTTCTGCCTTTATCCATCGTCTTTCGAAATTCTTTGGATATATAAAGCGGTAATAGTGAGTTATTGATAGGTGTCAGCAGGAGTTATCAGGGTATGAACAAGCCGGTAAATCAGGTAAATTTGTTAGATTTTACCCGTCCACAAATGCAGGAATTTTTTGTGTCATTAGGTGAGAAACCATTTCGTGCCGATCAGGTAATGAAATGGATCTACCACTACTGCGTTGATGACTTCGACAAAATGACCAATATCAATAAAACATTGCGCGATAAGTTAAAAACCCTGGCGGTGATAGCGGCCCCTGTAGTTGTTACCCGGCAAGACAGTACCGACGGTACCATAAAATTTGTGATGGGCTTAGCCGGCGGCCAGGAGGTGGAAACTGTCTGGATCCCGGAGAAAGACCGGCGCACGCTTTGTGTATCTTCACAAGTGGGTTGTGCTCTCGATTGTACGTTTTGCTCGACAGCGCAGCAGGGGTTTAACCGAAATCTTAGCGTTAGTGAAATTATCGGCCAGGTGTGGCGGGTCGCACAAATTATTGGCAGCTACGGTGATACCGGTGAAAAGCCTGTCACTAACGTAGTGATGATGGGCATGGGCGAGCCACTGTTAAACCTGAACAACGTAGTTCCGGCGATGGAACTGATGCTGGAGGATTACGGTTTTGGATTGTCCAAACGCCGGGTTACCTTAAGTACCTCTGGTGTGGTGCCGGCGCTGGACTTATTGCGTGAGCGAATAGATGTGGCTCTGGCTATTTCATTGCATGCGCCCAATAATGCCCTGCGGGATGAACTGGTCCCAGTGAATAAAAAATACCCGATGGAGCAATTTTTAGCGGCTTCGCGCCGATATGTCGAGAACTCTAAGGCCAATGATAAGGTCACAGTAGAGTATGTTATGCTCGATGGCGTTAACGATAGTATGGAACAGGCGCATGAGCTAGCGCAGGCATTGCAAGATACGCCAGCAAAGATTAATCTGATCCCGTTTAATCCGTATCCGGGCTCACCTTATAAAAGATCGAGTAACTCCCGGATTGACCGTTTTAACAAGGTGTTACAACAACACGGTTTTACTGTTATGGTACGGAAAACCCGGGGCGATGATATCGATGCAGCCTGTGGCCAGTTAGTAGGCGATGTGATTGATCGAACCAAAAGACTGATTAAGAAGCAGCAGAAAGGCCAGCCAATCCTGGTTAAAACGCTGCTGTAACCCAAGGGATGACCAGTGGTAATGCAGAAATTTTCGGTAGGGCTCGCACTGTGTGTGTCGTTAACCCTGACGGCGTGTGTGTCAGAAAGCAGTTATGTCGGCTCTGACCGCCAGGTTGGTGAGCGAAGTCTTGATAATAGTGAAGCTGCCCGCACCCGAATTTCTCTGGGCTTAAATTATTTACGGCGTGGTGATACTACCCAGGCCAAATACAACTTAGAACGGGCGAAAGCCTTCGCCCCCGATTTACCTGAAGTTTATAACGCGTTGGCTTTTTACTACCAAAGTGTTGGCGAGCATGTTCAGGCTGAAGACGCCTATAAAAAAGCGCTCGACAAAGACAGTAATAATGCGGATGCCTACAACAACTACGGTGCATTTCTGTGCCAAATTGGGAAATACCAGGAAGCAGAAGCGTTGCTGCTACGGGCTATTTCACGGCCCGGCTATATCAGGGTGGCTGAGAGCTATGAAAATCTGGCGCTTTGCCAGCTCGATCAGCAAGGCTACAGTAAAGCGAAAACCTTTCTTGAGTCCTCAGTATCTCACAATGGCACCCGGATCAGTTCACTGATCAATCTGGCCGCTATCAATTATGCAATGGGCGACAATGTGGGTGCAAAAACATCGCTACAGCGAATTCAGCGCTTAGGCCGGGTTTCAGCGCGCAGCACGCTGCTGAATTATCTGGTGGCTGAAAAGCAGGGCGATGTCAGCACCATGAAGCATGCTGAACAACTCTTACTTACCTTATACATTGATACACCAGAAGCCCGTTTGTTATTACAGCAACGTTTACTCGATAGTGAGTTTGAGCAGCTGCGTGAGCAATATAAACTGAGTTTAATGGCAAATATTGTGTTGCCTGATAATAACGCTGTTGCAGCCACACCCACTGAGCCCGTCGCCAACCCCAGGTTACGAGTTGTCAGACGTAAAACGACTGAATCGAGTGCAGATGAACCTGAACAAGATCTGAGAACTGAGCAGGACAGCGGCAATAGCCCGCAAAGCCAATCCGGTACCACATCATCCAGCGTGCAGAAAGAGCAGCCAACCACGGCAGAGCGTTCCGTGAGCAGCCAGGCCATTGCTGGCGTTCTGGCAACCAGCCAGTTACCGGAGCAAGACGATACTGCAGCGAAAGTTTTGGCTGAACAACAAGCTGCCGTAGCGCAAGCTGCCGAAAAATCCCGGCAATTAGCAGCACAACAAGCGGCTGCAGAAGCGCTGGCGGCTCAAAATGCGGCTGAGCAACTGGCCGCCGAGCAACTGGCCGCCGAGCAGCTGGCTGCCGAGCAACGTGCTGCCAGTGAACTAGCAGATAAAAAAATAGCAGACCAACAGCTTGCAGAGCAACAAGCTGCTGAGACAGCCCGGCAATTGGCCGCGCAACAGTCCTCAGCCGGACAGCAACCAAAAGCCACATCAGGCCAACAGGACCCAAGCCAGATGATTTTGGCCGCTACCCCTCCGGTAAGCCTGCCAGCAGAGACGGTTCTGGTTGAGCAGGAAGCCGCCAGTGCAGCGCAGCCTGGTCAGGCGGCAAGCGAAAATGAAAGTACTGGCGAAGTTATCGCAGCAGAAACCTTGCCGGAAACTGAAACCGCGTCCAGCGAACAGCCACAAGTTGCCGCTATGCCACGGTCTGATGACAGCGCACCTGAATTTCATCTGGTACAGGAAGGTGAGTCACTGTATGCCATTTCGGTAGCCCATAATATCCGGCTGGCAAAGCTGATGGAGTGGAACCAATTAACCCCGGAATCTGTCATCAAAACCGGTCAGCGAATTTGGCTGACTAAAGTCGATGACGCGCAGTTGCAAATGCAAACAGTAGCGAGGCTGGCAGAGTTTAGTGAGCCGCTGGAGGTTACTGAGCCTTACCATCAGGTTGCTGCGGGAGAAACCATGTTCGGGATTTCATATCGCTATAATATCCGGCTGGAACGCTTTATGGCATGGAATAACCTGACAGAACAAAGTAAGTTACAGGTAGGCCAACAGGTGCTGGTTACCGATCCGGCCAGTATTGAACCATGACGACAACAGAAGCGACAGAACTCAGCGCAGGTCAGTTATTACGTCAGGCCCGGGAGCAACGGCAACTCAGTGTTGCTGATGTAGCATTGCAACTGAATTTGCGGGTTAACCTGGTGCAGCAGATCGAAGCGGATGAACTCGACAGTAGCATGTTGGTTACCTTTGTTCGTGGCTATCTGCGCGCTTACGCCCGGCTGGTGAAGTTACCTGAAGAGCAGGTATTGTCTGCATTTGAGCAGCAAAACGGTGGCACTGCTGAACCGGCCAAACCAATGCGTACTTTTTCAAATCGTGCTGAAATTCAGGCCACCGAAAACCGCTTTATGTGGATTACCTACGCCATGGGCTTTATTTTAGTGCTAATGCTGGTGTTGTGGTGGTGGCAAACTGCAGAGCCGGCAGCTGAAAATTCCACTGCCCAGTTTGTCGCAGAGCAGCTTGACAGAGCAGCAACGTCGACTGACGCTGACGCCAGCACTGGCGATAGCGCAGCGGAGCAAAGCACGCCAGCAGCGCCAACGACTGGCGATACAACAGGCGTTGAACCAGAAATTAATGCGGCAGTTACTGATCCAGAGTTGGCTGACTACAGTGTGGTTGACCGCACTTCTGAGCGCAATAGTCCAAGTTCGTTAGCGCTGGAGACAGATGTTATTACCATGGCGTTTAGTGATAATTGCTGGATTGATGTGCTGGATGCTGAGGGGAACCGTATCGCTTACGGCACTAAAGAGGCCGGCTATACCATGACCGTGACCGGCAAAGCGCCTTTTGTAGTAACACTGGGTAACCCTAGCGTGGTCAAGATCACCCTAAACAATAAACCTTTTGATATGTCATCGCTGCCTGCGGGCAGGGTGGCAAAATTTACCCTGGCGGAATCCGATTAATCATGTTTGCTGACAATCCTATTACCCGACGCCTGAGCACTCAAATTCATGTAGGTACCGTTGCAATTGGCGGCGATGCCCCTATTGCCGTGCAATCGATGACCAACACCCGAACCACAGATGTCGAGGCCACTCTGGCGCAAATTCGAGCCATTGCAGCTGCTGGCGCCGATTTGGTGCGTGTCTCGGTACCGACGATGGAAGCGGCAGAAGCCTTTAAGCTGATTAAGCAGCAGTCACCTATTCCGCTGGTCGCCGATATTCATTTTGACTATCGCATCGCCTTAAAAGTGGCGGAGTACGGGGCAGATTGCCTGCGGATAAACCCGGGTAACATCGGCAAGGAGGATCGGATCCGGGCGGTAGTGGACAGTGCCCGTGATCATAACATTCCAATTCGGATCGGCGTCAATGGCGGTTCGTTAGAGGCCGATATTCAGGAAAAGTACAGGGAGCCTACCCCGGAAGCCCTGCTGGAATCGGCAATGCGTCATGTTGATATTCTGGACCGGCTTAATTTTGATCAATTTAAAGTCAGCGTAAAAGCCTCCGATGTGTTCCTCGCGGTAGGCGCTTACCGTTTACTGGCCAAACAAATTAAGCAACCTCTGCATTTAGGTATTACCGAGGCAGGCGGTGCCCGGGCCGGTGCAGTTAAATCGGCAATTGGCTTAGGGATGCTGCTTGCAGAGGGTATTGGCGATACACTTCGGATCTCACTGGCTGCCGATCCGGTAGAAGAAGTAAAGGTCGCCTTCGATATATTAAAATCACTGCGTATTCGCCAGCGCGGTATTAACTTTATTGCCTGCCCGAGCTGCTCGCGTCAGGAATTCGACGTAATTAAAACCATGAACGAGCTGGAGCAACGGCTGGAAGATATTGTCGAGCCTTTAACGGTGTCGGTGATTGGCTGTGTGGTAAATGGTCCGGGCGAAGCTTTAATTTCAGATTTAGGAGTAGCCGGGGCTAACCGCAAGAGTGGCTTCTATTTAAATGGTCAGCGCCAGAAACTGCGACTGGATAATACCAACATCGCTGAGCAACTGGAGCAGCAGGTGCGGCAGTATCTGGTCGCACGTGAGCAGTTAATTGGCATAAAACAACTGGATTAACCCGCTTGCGGTTTGGTGTTTTCGTTAACACCTCTTATAATCGCCCGGTTTTAAGCATGGCAGTGAGAATTTAATTTTGGCAAAAAATATTCAGGCAATACGCGGCATGAACGATTGCCTGCCACAGGATACGCCATTATGGCAGCATCTGGAGCAGGTATTACGCAGCACAGTAGCCCGCTTTGGCTACAGTGAGATCCGGTTTCCTATCGTTGAAATGACCGAGCTGTTTAAACGATCTATTGGTGAAGTCACTGATATTGTTGAAAAAGAGATGTACACCTTTGCAGATCGCAATGGTGACAGCCTGACCCTGCGGCCGGAAGGTACTGCCTGCTGTGTCAGGGCCGGTAACGAGCATGGTTTATTGTACAATCAGGAACAGCGCTTGTGGTATATGGGGCCGATGTTCCGGCATGAACGTCCACAAAAAGGCCGTTATCGGCAGTTTCATCAGTTTGGCCTGGAAGCCTTTGGTATTGCCAGCAGCGATATAGATGCTGAAGTTATTATGCTAACCGCTAACTTATGGCAGCAACTGGGGCTGACACCTTATGTCAGTTTGCAGCTGAATTCGTTAGGGTCAAATGAAGCCAGAGCAACTTACCGAGAAGCGTTGGTAGCCTATCTGGAGCAGCACAAGTCGCAACTTGATGAAGATAGCCTGCGCCGCATGCACAGCAATCCGTTACGGGTGCTTGATACCAAGAACCCGGGACTCGCCGCAGTGATAGCTGGGGCCCCGCAGCTAGCCGATTATTTAGACGCCGATTCTGCAGAGCACTTCAGCCAGTTAAAACGCCGGCTCGATGCTGCTGGTATTGCTTATACCATCAATCCAACCCTGGTGCGGGGGCTCGACTATTACAATAAAACGGTATTTGAGTGGGTCACCACTGAACTTGGCGCGCAAGGTACGGTATGTGCTGGCGGGCGTTATGATGGCCTGGTAGAACAACTGGGTGGCAAAGCAACACCGGCAGTGGGCTTTGCGCTTGGCATGGAGCGGCTGGTGCTATTGTTGCAAACGTTGCAACTGGTTAGCCTGCCAGAGGCAACCGCAGATATTTATATTATGCCAATGGGTGAAGCTGCGGAACTTGCGGCCATTGGTATTGCCCAACAGCTGCGTAGCGAGCTGGCGCTAAAACGTGTTATCTTGCACTGCGGCGGCGGCAACCTGAAAAAGCAAATGAAACGTGCCGATAAGTCAGGTGCCGAACTGGCGCTGATTTTAGGTGAGGATGAGCTGGCCCGCGGCGAAGTAACCTTAAAATGGCTGCGCCAGGAAAAACCGCAACAAACGGTAGCGTTGACAGCGTTGCCACAGTTACTGGCAGCAGCGGTTTAAATTAAAATACACAGATTGAACAATCGCTTGCAGGTTAATAATTCTCAGACCTGCAAGTGGCTAAGCAGATTAGACAGGATATTACGGAGTAGTAAAATTGGAAATTTACAGTAGCGAAGAACAACAGGTTGAAGCCATTAAACGCTTTTGGAACGATTATGGTAAAGCTATTCTGGGCGGCGTGGTAATTGGCTTAGCCGGGCTTTATGGCTGGCGCTATTTTCAGGCTGAACAGCGTGAGCAGGCCGAGCAGGTATCGGCTCAGTACAGTCAGCTACTGGAACAACAGCAAAGCGAAGGCAGTGATTGGCTGGCCAGCGCTAAAGGGTTTATTGATGCGCAGGGTGATACCAGCTATGCAGTATTTGCGGCATTGCTGGCGGCACGCGAAGCGATAGATAACCAGCAGCTGGCTACGGCGGCAGAACACTTAAGCTGGGTGATCAGTAACGCTAAAGATACACCGGTGCAGGCAATTGCCCAACTGCGACTGGCCCGGGTGCAGCGCGAGCAGGGTAACTATGCTGACGCCTTGACCACGTTAGCACTGCCAGTCCCGGCAAGCTTTGAGGCTCAGCAGGCAGAATTAAAAGGCGATGTACTGCAGTTAACCGGCGAATTAGCAAAGGCTAAAGCAGCGTATCAGCAGGCGCTGGCCAGTAGTGAGCAAAGCCGGCCATTATTGCAGGTAAAGCTGGATGAATTGGCCCATATTACAGCCAGTTAACAAGGGGTAGGCGTGAAATTATTCGGAAAAATAACAGTGGTTGCTGTGGTAGCCCTGGCATTAGGTGCCTGTTCCAGTAAAGAGAAGCTGGTGCTGCCAGAAGTGCAAAACACAATTAAGCCGCAAAAAGTCTGGCAAAGTAAAGTGGGTAAAGGCATTGGCCATTACGAATCGGGGCTAAAGCCAGCTATTGTCAATGACACCGTCTATGCAGCCAGTCGTGATGGCATCGTGGTAGCGAAAAACCTGAGCAATGGTCGTACCTTATGGAGCTTCGATTTACGCAATGAAGGTAAAAGTTCATTGTTTTCACGCTTTAGCAGTGATACCGCCCGGATAGCCGGTGGCGTTACTTTTAATGACAATAAATTGTACCTCGGTACCGAAGACGGTGAAGTATTTGCGTTAAATGCCCAAGACGGTCAGCTGTTGTGGCGGGTGCCGGTAAAAGGTGAAGTGCTGGTCAGCCCGGCTGCAGGTGAGGGGTTGGTCGTTGTTGCCACCACTGCGGGGAATCTGATCGCGCTTGACCCGGCAACGGGCGAGCAGCGCTGGATATTTGAAGATGAGCAGCCCGCGCTAACCATCCGTGGCCTGAGTGAGCCTGTTATTGAGGCTGGTGGCGTATTATACGGTAGTGGCACCGGCCGGGTTGGCGTGTTAATAGCTGAGCGCGGTTATCAGGCATGGGAAGAAGCCATTGCTACGCCGCAAGGCAGTACTGACTTATCACGACTGGTTGATGTTGATGCTAAACCTATTGTGATAGCTGGTACCTTGTACACCATTGCTTTTAACGGTGAGTTGGTGGCAATGGAGCTGCGTAGTGGTCGTCAGCTATGGAAGCGCGATTATGCCAGCTTTCGCAATATGACTGTCGCAGGCACTACCTTATACCTGGTAGATTCCACTGGCGGTATTTATGCTGTCGATCGACGAAATGGCAGTGAAATATGGGGCCAGCAGGGCTTACAACGGCATTTTTTAACCGGACCAACCGTGTATAAAGATTATCTGGTGGTAGGTGACAATAAAGGTAACCTGCATTGGTTAAACCGTGAAACCGGTGATTTTGTTGCCCGGCAAAGCATGGATGGCTCAGGCTTTTACAACGAGCCGGTGGCAAACGAAAACTATATATTAGTGACAAGCCGCAATGGTGAGCTAGTCTTATTACAAGTGCCTTAACGGGCACTCTAGGCATATAACTGAAGGAACAGGCCTGAATGGGCCTGTTTTCTTATTTCTGAGGTTGACTGAATGTTACCTGTAGTGGCCCTGGTGGGGCGCGCCAATGTTGGCAAATCCACGTTGTTTAATCGTTTAACCCGCACCCGTGACGCTCTGGTTGCAGATTTTCCGGGGTTAACCCGGGATCGTAAATATGGTTCAGTCAATTTCGAGGGACTGGAGTTTATTGTGGTGGATACCGGTGGTATCGATGGCCACGAGCAAGGCATTGAAGTGGAAATGGCGGAGCAATCGTTAAAAGCCATTGACGAAGCAGATGTGGTGTTGTTTATGGTTGACGCCCGTGCTGGCGCTACCGTAGGTGACGGTGCAATTGCCGATCATATTCGACGTCTGGAAAAACCGGTATTTCTGGTGGCCAATAAAACCGATGGCTTAGATGCAGATACTGCGGTGGCCGACTTTTACAGCCTGGGCATAGGCGAAGTGTACCCGATCGCAGCGGCGCACGGCCGGGGGGTTTCGTCATTATTAAATCATGCATTATTACCCTTTCTTGCTGACAGCATAAAATCAGACGCTGAGGGGAAGGCAGAGAACGACACTGGCCCGGCGCTGGAAACGTTGACCGAAGAACAGGCCGACGCTGAAGCGGCCCGGCTACGCAGCGAGCATATTAAGTTGGCCATAGTTGGCCGTCCCAACGTAGGAAAATCAACCCTGACCAACCGTATTTTAGGTGAAGAGCGGGTGGTGGTGTTTGATATGCCTGGCACAACGCGCGACTCGGTATTTATTCCGATGCAGCGGAACGAGCGCAACTATACGTTAATAGACACAGCGGGTGTACGTCGGCGTGGCAAAATTGACGACATGGTGGAAAAGTTCTCAGTAATTAAAACGCTGCAAGCGATTGAAGAAGCCAATGTGGTATTGCTGGTACTGGATGCTCAGCAAGGTATCTCTGATCAGGATTTAAGTATTCTAGGTTTTGCGCTCAATGCTGGCCGATCTCTGGTTATTGCCGTTAACAAGTGGGATGGTTTGAACGACAGCATTAAAGATGAAGTAAAACGCGAGTTGGATCGCCGCTTAGGTTTTATCGACTTTGCCCGTTTGCATTTTATCTCAGCGCTGCATGGCTCTGGTGTGGGCAATTTATTCGAGTCGGTGGAAGAAGCGTTTGATTCTGCGACCAAACGGGTCAGCACCTCGCTGTTAACCCGCATTATGAAAATGGCCCAGGAAGATCACCAGCCCCCGATGGTGCATGGGCGGCGGGTTAAACTGAAATATGCTCATGCAGGTGGTTACAACCCACCGATAATTGTCATTCACGGTAACCAGGTCAAAGACCTGCCGGACTCTTATAAGCGCTATTTAATGAATTACTATCGTAAAGCGCTGCAAATGATGGGCACGCCGGTGCGGGTTGAGTTCCGGGAAGGAGAGAACCCCTTTACCCCGACCAAGAAAAATACTGAGACGGCGCTGCAAAAATACAAGCGCGAGCGTTTAATGAAGGCGCGGCAGAAAGTCGCCAAAAAAGATTAATAGCAAGGATTAACTGATGAAGTTTCGTTTCCCGGTTATCGTGATTGATGAAGATTTCCGTTCAGAAAATATTTCCGGCTCGGGTATTCGTGATCTTGCCCAGGCTATCGGCAGCCATGGTTTTGAGGTGGTCGGTTATACCAGCTACGTCGATTTAACCGCTTTTGCCCAGCAGGCTAGTCGTGCGTCGTGCTTTATTTTATCGATAGATGATGAAGAGTTTGGTAGCGGCAGTGATGCTGACGTGATTACCGCGCTGACTGAGCTGCGGGCTTTTGTCAAAGAGGTACGTAAACGTAACGCCGATATTCCGATATTCTTATACGGTGAAACCCGCACCAGCCGCCATATTCCTAATGACGTATTGCGCGAGCTGCACGGCTTTATTCATATGTTTGAAGATACGCCGGAATTTGTTGCCCGGCATATTATCCGCGAAGCGCAAAAATACTTAGATGCGTTAGCGCCGCCGTTTTTCAACGCGTTGATGGATTATGCCTCAGACGGCTCGTATTCCTGGCATTGCCCGGGGCACTCGGGCGGTGTGGCCTTCTTAAAAAGCCCGGTTGGCCAGATGTTTCACCAGTTTTTTGGCGAAAACATGCTGCGGGCCGATGTCTGTAATTCGGTTGATGAATTAGGTCAGTTGCTGGACCATACCGGCCCGGTAGCGCAAAGCGAGCAGAACGCTGCCCGTATTTTTAATGCCGACCATCTGTTTTTTGTCACCAACGGTACTTCTACCTCGAATAAAATGGTCTGGCACTCAGTGGTGGCGCCGGGCGATATCGTGGTGGTAGATCGCAATTGCCATAAATCCATTTTACATTCGATTATTATGACCGGCGCTATTCCGGTATTTTTAATGCCAACCCGAAACCATTACGGCATTATTGGCCCCATTCCTAAAAGTGAGTTTTCACCTGAGGCCATTGCTAAAAAAATAGAAGCCAACCCATTTGCCCGAAATGCTAAGAATAAAAAGCCGCGTATTTTAACCATTACTCAAAGTACTTATGACGGTATTTTATATAACGTAGAAGAAATTAAACAGGAACTGGGCTCGACCATCGACACCCTGCATTTTGACGAAGCCTGGTTACCGCACGCCAGCTTCCACGATTTTTATAAAAATATGCATGCGATAGGTAAAGACCGGCCACGCTCAGATGAAACCCTGGTATTCGCGACCCAGTCCACCCATAAGTTGCTGGCTGGCTTATCGCAAGCCTCACAAATTCTGGTGCAAAACGCCACTAACCGCAATCTGGATACCCATCGCTTTAACGAATCCTACTTAATGCACAGCTCAACCAGCCCGCAGTATGCCATTATCGCCAGCTGCGATGTGGCCGCTGCCATGATGGAAGCGCCGGGCGGCACCTCGCTGGTAGAAGAAAGTTTATTTGAAGCTATGGATTTTCGCCGTGCGATGCGCAAAGTAGATGCCGAATTTGGTGATGATGACTGGTGGTTTAAAGTATGGGGCCCCGAGCATTTGCCGGAAGAGGGCATAGGCGAGCGCGATAACTGGGTGCTACACGCCACTGACAGCTGGCATGGCTTTGGGCCAATAGAGTCGGGCTTTAATATTCTAGACCCGATTAAAGCAACCATTATTACCCCTGGCCTGAATATGCTGGGTCAGTTTGACGAGCAGGGCATACCAGCCACTATCGTCAGCAAATATCTGGCAGAGCACGGTATTATTATTGAGAAAACCGGTCTGTATTCGTTCTTTATTATGTTTACTATTGGTATTACCAAGGGTCGCTGGAACTCGATGGTTACTGAGCTGCAGCAGTTTAAAGACGACTACGATCAGAACTTGCCGATGTGGCGCATTATGCCGGAATTTGTGGCCAAGAACCCTCGCTATGAAAAAGTGGGTCTGCGCGATTTATGTCAGCAAATTCACAATATCTACCGCCAGTTTGACGTGGCAAAAGTGACCACTGAAATGTATCTGTCGACCATTGAAACCGCCATGACCCCGGCCGATGCCTGGGCCAAAATGGCCCACCGAGAAATTGAGCGGGTGTCTATTGATGATATCGCCGGCCGGGTAACCGCCATGTTAGTCACACCTTACCCTCCGGGTATTCCGCTAATGGTGCCGGGCGAGCGTTTTAACGGCACTATTATCAACTACCTGAAGTTTACCCGCGCCTTTAACGGCCAGTTCCCGGGGTTTGAAACCGATGTACATGGTCTGGTACGAGAAACCGTGGCAGGGGAAAGTCAGTACTTTATTGATGTGGTAAAGGAGTAGTCTCTATCTGAAATTGAGACTGCGTACGGGATTGCCTAGCTAATACTAGGCAATCCTTTTTTGCTGCTGCACCAGTTTATATTTGCTAACAGTTTCCCGCTGTCTTTTTACCTCCACTTTGCTATGGTAGATAATGACCAGCAGCGATGGAGCGGATTAATGAAAACGTGGCAGAAGGGATTGTTTGCGGCAGGCGTATTTGGCTTGGCAATTGTGGTGTTTATTGTAATACAAGCTACCGCCAAACCACCGTTACAAAAAGAGAAGTCAGGATCGCTGGCGCCATTGGTCGTTACTCAACCATTGCAGGCACAGCCCCATCGTTTTGAGCTGCAACTCTGGGCCGAAGTAAAACCCAAAGAAAAAACCACCTTAACCCCTGAGGTGTCGGGCCGGGTTATCGCTTTAAACCCGAACTTTATTGCCGGCGGCGTTATAACTAAAGGCACAGTGCTGGTGCAGCTGGATGAGGCAGACTATCAGGTGGCCTTACTCAGTGCTGAGGCTGCTGTTGCCAGTGCCGAATCTGCACTTTCTCAGGAGCAGGCGCAAGCCCGGGTGGCTGAGCAGGAATTGCGCCATTTATCCCGAGATCAAATTACCGCGTTAGCATTACGCCAACCTCAGTTACTCAGCGCAGAAGCCGCGTTAAAATCTGCTAAGGCATCGCTGCAGAAAGCAAAGCGTGATTTAGAAAGAACCCGGATTACCGCGCCTTATGATGCTCTGGTCGTCAATCGTAACATTGGTTTGGGGCAGGTGGTCAGCACGGGCACCGCGTTGGGCGAACTGTACAGTGTTGAGCAGGCAGAGCTTTATGTTCCTGTTGCCAGTTTTGATCTGGCTTATTTACCGACAGAGCGCGCAGGTATTCCGGCGCAGTTAAGAACTGAACAGGTGAGCCGCGAAGCGAAGGTAGTGCGTGATTTGGGATTGGTGGACAGCCAGACCCGAATGAGCCATCTGGTGGTGCAACTTGACGACCCCTATGCCGTGCGCAGCCAGCAACCGGTTATCCGATTTGGTCAGTATGTGGAGGTGCGTCTGGCCGGTCGGGTTGAAGATAAGCTCTACACGATTCCGCAAGACGCGTTGTCCGATGGCAAAGTCTGGCTTTTACAACCGGATATGACGATGGCTCAGCAAGAGGTGGAGGTGGTTCGGCAATCGGGTAAATTTGCTTATGTCAAAGCGGGTTTAACCGATGGCCAGCAGCTTATCTTAACGGTACCCAATTTCCCGCAACCGGGGATGGCGGTGCGCACTGCACCAAGCGACAGCGAGCTGGTAAAAGCGGAGTAAATCATGCCTTATAATCCTGATAAAGGCATTATTGCCTGGTTTGCCCGCAACAGTGTTGCCGCTAATTTACTGATGGTGTTTATTGTTGTGATGGGGCTGGTGACCTATGCCACCATGCAACGGCAAATGTTTCCCTCTGTAGAAGTTAATTATATTCATGTCAGTGCCACTTTTCGTGGTGCTGCGCCGCAGGAAATTGAAGAGGGCATCCTGATTAAAATAGAGGAAGCGCTGACCGACATTGAAGGCATTAAACGTTATCGCAGTAACGCCTGGCGAGGTGGTGGCCGGGTCAGCATTGAGCTGGTGCCGGGCACAGATATTTCATCCCGCTTAGATCAGGTAAAGCTGAAAATGGATGCCATCAGTACCTTCCCCAGCGCGATGGAGCCATTAACGATTTATCAGGTAGAGTGGCGCCAGGATGCAGTTAATCTGGTGCTGACCGGTACCGAGGATCAACTGGCGTTAAAAGCGATGGGGCGGCAGATAAAGAATGAATTGCTGCAGCTTGAGAATATCAGTTTCGTTGACTTTGATGCGATGCCGGCATGGGAGATAGGCATTGAAATTGAGCCGGCAACGCTTGAGCGTTACAACATCAGCTTACAGGATATCAGCAGGGCCATAACGCAGCATTCTGACAATGTGTCGGCCGGCATGATCCGCTCTGACGCCGGCATGATCACTATCCGCTCTGAGCAACGCGCTTACCGGGCAGATGAGTTTGCGGTGCTGCCAATTATAACCGGGCCGCAGGGGGAACAGATCCAGCTGGGTGATATTGCTACTATCTATGATGGCTTTGAAGAGCGTATTAACTATATGCGTTACGACGGTAAACCGGCAGCATTTATGGCAGTGAAAGCCTCTGCAACGCAGTCATTGCCAGATGTTGCTGCCAGCGTGAAACAGTATGTTGAGTTCAAGAATACGCAATTGCAGGGGGATTATCAGCTGCACAGCCTGGTAGATATGACGTACTACCTGAACGGCCGCCTGAATATGATGTGGAGCAATCTGCTGCAGGGGGCGGTACTGGTGTTTTTGATGCTGATGCTGTTTTTACGCTTTAAAGTCGCGTTCTGGGTAATGCTCGGTTTACCGATTGCTTTTCTGGGCGCTATCTGGCTGATGCCTTTCGCTGGCGTCACCATCAATATCATCAGTCTGTTCGCGTTTATTATGGTGCTGGGCATCGTGGTCGATGACGCTATCGTCATAGGCGAAAGTGCCTATCATGAAACTGAGTTGCAAGGCCATAGTGTTGATAATATTATCCGTGGCGCGCAGCGGGTGGCTACCCCAGCGACCTTTGGCGTGTTAACTACGATGGCGGTATTCGCCCCTTTTATGCTGGGCAATAGTATAGAAGCCAATGAATTTAAAGTTATTTCTATTGTAGTAGTGTGTTGTTTGTTCTTCAGTCTGGTTGAATCAAAACTGATATTACCAGCGCATTTAGCCCATACTAAATTAACGCCGGTGCCCGAAAATGGCTGGCGTATGCGCTTTAACAAGCGTTTTCAGGGGTTTATAGAACGTCGTTATCAACCGTTTCTTCAGGCTTGTATGGCCCACCGCTATGTGACCCTCGGCGTGTTTTTTGGCATTCTACTCAGTGGTTTTGGTTTAATCTCTGCCAATCATATCCGAACGGTGATGACCCCGCCGGTACCGCATGACTATCCGGAAATTCGCTTTGAAATGCATCAAAATGCCTCAGAGCAGCAAAGCCTGGCTATTTTACAGCAGCTTGAACAGCTGGTTTATCAACAAGAAGCCGCAGTGGTTGAGCAAACCGGCAAACCGATGATTAAACATGTGATGGCCTGGCTGAACAACCAGACCAGCGGCACGGTGTTAGTCACCCTGGTTGATGAAGAAGAGCGGCCGATTAAAGCTTTTGAGATGGGACGTCGCTGGCGGGAGAGTTTACCAGAACTTGCCGGAGTGCGAACCATTCAGGTCAGAGACGATTTATTCAGTGGCGGCGAACAGCGTGAATTGGGTTATCGTTTGTTTGGTACCGATATTGATCAACTGAATGCCGCAGGCCATGCATTAATCAGTGAATTAAGCAATATACCGGGTGTTTATGATTTAGGCTCCAGCATCGATTCAGGCAGTAAAGAGCTGAATTTGGAATTGAAGCCGCTGGCCCATCAGTTAGGCTTAACACCCACCTGGCTGGCACAGCAGGTTGGCTACAGTTTTTATGGTATCGAAGCGCAGCGAATGATCCGCGACGGCGATGAAGTGCGCGTGATGGTGCGCTATCCGAAGGAACAGCGGCAGCAGGTCGCATCGTTGCAACATACCCGCCTTAAATTGCCAACCGGTGAGTTTGTGATGCTCGGTGACGTTGCTGAGATTGCTGAAATACCGGGAATTTCGCGGATTAATCGTGAGGCTGGTTTTAGAAATGTCCGGATTGAAGCCAGTGTTGATCAGCAGCAGGTAACAACGTCTGAGGTGGTGAAGCTGGTAAGAACCGATATTATGCCGGATTTACTGGAGCGCTTCCCCGGAGTGAAATCGGAACTGGGTGGCCAGATAGAAGAGCAGCAAAAACAACGCAACCAGATGCTGCTGTATATGATTGCTGGCTTATTGTTAGTTTACATCCTGTTGGCTATTCCGCTGAAAAGCTATAGTCAGCCGGTGATCATTATGTCGGTGATCCCGTTTGGCATGACCGGGGCATTATGGGCGCACTTCTTCCTTGGCTTTGATCTGTCACTGTTCTCTTTCTTTGGCATGATTGCCGCAGCCGGGGTAGTAATAAACGACAGTCTGGTGTTTACCGATTACGTCAACCAGGCCCGTGACAGAGGCTTAACATTAAAAGAAAGTATCATCTCTGCCGGCAGTATGCGCTTCAGGGCCATATTACTTACATCGCTAACCACCTTCTTCGGCTTAGTGCCAATAATGTTCGAAACAAGCCTGCAAGCACAGTTTGTTATTCCGATGGCAATATCACTCAGTTTTGCCGTGCTGTTCGCCACCTTAATTACCTTGATCCTGGTACCTTGCTTTTATGTGATCCTAGAGGATGTTAAGAATCTGTTTCGGCGTCGCAAACAAAAAGTGTTATTAAAGCGACAAGCCCTGGATTAGTACTCTGGAGTAAGTTTTAACAGCGCTTGCTCAATGGCAAATACATGCGCATCGTGCTCGTTCATATCGCGCAGGGCCTGCGCCAGTTTAAGTAAGTATTCACTGTTGGGGCCACTAGGCCCCTTACTTTTCGCTATATGAGTGGCTATCGCCTGATCACTGGCAGGGCCCAGATAGGCTTCATTGTCCGCATTGGCTAAATATACCAGGCCCTCAGACTGGCCTGGCTCATTAAGCCAGTGCAACTGGGTAAATACCCGCAAGTACCCGTTTTTCTCGCGGTGGTCTAAATGCTCAAAGGTATCAGGCGTTACCTGATAGGCCATACCGGCACAGCGCTCGCCAGGTACTTCTATCAGCGTCAATACCCGGCCAGGCGCATCTGGTGTGCCACGATGATCATGCGAGCCTTGCCAGAAACGGCGCTGCCAGCCATAAATACAGGCTGGCTTGCATTGCAGATAAGCAAAGTCAGCTTTGTAAATCAACGAGCCATAACCAAACAACCAGACCGATTCCAGATGATCCAGCGGCTGGCGCTGTTTGTTCAGGGCAATTGTGTTATGTGACATAAGACTCCGTTGCTTCAAGGTTTAAAGTCACTGCATGCTTGGTTACAGGCAGCATGTTATCAACTCCGGGCTGTTAATAAAATCTACAAGTCGACACTGGCCGACAACCAGATTGCCAATTAGTTACCCATTTACAGAAAAGTTTTTCGTAATGCGCGTGCAATTAATAACGATTCGTATTAACATTGCTCCAGTTTGATTGCTTTGGTAATTTCAGGCAGACATTAACCAGCATTATTTATGGTTACTTCACTGTCAGCCACGGAACAAGGCAAAAAAATAATCAATATAAATACGGAGACTGTGAAATTGAAATTCCAACTAACAAGTATTGCGGCTGCTGTAATCTTAAGTAATTCGGCGTTAGCTCAAAACATTGAAGCTGTCGAAAGGATCGTTGTAGAAGGGAAATACCTGTCTGTTAATGAATCTAACTCAGTAAAAACGCCAACGCCGATTATTGACGTCCCGCAAAGCTTATCCATTATTACTGCTGAGCAGATCACAGAGCGCGGCTTTGACAGTATTGGTGACATTATAGATTACACGCCAGGCGTCAATACCTCGCAGGGCGAAGGACACCGTGATTCAGTAGTATTTCGGGGCGTGCGTTCTACGGCTGATTTTTATATTGATGGTAACCGCGATGATGTGCAGTATTACCGCGCGTTGTACAACATTGAACAAGTAGAAATTTTACGTGGCCCGAATGCCTTGCTATTTGGCCGTGGTGGTACAGGCGGCATCTTAAACCGCGTGTCAAAAAAAGCTCAGCTCGATAATAATTTCAGTGGTTATAAACTGGGTTTGAATAGTTTCGGCGGTGTTAGCGGTGAACTGGATACTAACCTTGTAACCACAGACAGCTCTGCGGTGCGTATCAATGCTATGGTTGAGCATCTGGAAGGACACCGTGATTTTTATGATGGCGACCGGGTGGGTTTTAATCCAACAGCACGGGTTAAGTTATCTGATGTCACCCTACTTGATCTATCGTATGAATATGTTAACCACGAACGCTTTATCGACCGTGGTATCCCGACGGGTGCTGATGGCCGCCCGGTAGCTGCGCTGCAAGACATCGTATTCGCTGATCCGGAAAATAACTTCCATGAATTAGAAGCGCACGTAGTGCGCGCAGCACTGGAGCATCGTTTCAGTGCTAACGTCAAAGGTAATTTCAGCGTTCAATATGGCGACTATGATAAAATTTACGCCAACTTTTATGCCACCGACTATAACCAAAATGCCAATACAGTTGAGCTGGACGGTTATGTTGATAACACCTGGCGTGAGAACCTGACATTGTCTGCGAGCCTTATCGGCGAATTTGATACCGGCGCGGTGAGCCATACCGTTATTGTTGGCTCTGAGTTTATTCAGACCGACTCTGATCAGAACCGCTTTAACCCGGTGTTCGACACTACCTTATCAGACCGTGAAGTTTTCAGCATCGCGCGGCCGTTAAACTTTAAAAACCTGAGCGGTGTTAATGCTAATGGTGATAGCGTTACCGCCAGTTTCAGCGATTTAAATGACGACACCCGGGTTGATTTAAGCGTGTTCTCATTTTATTTACAAGATGAAATCAAACTAACTGAACAGCTGAACCTGGTGCTGGGGGCACGTTTTGACCGTTTTAATATTGACGTGTTGAACGCTCTGCCGTCGTCATTGGAAACCCGCTCCAGAACCGATGAAGAAATCTCACCACGGGCCGGTTTAATTTATAAACCACAGGAAAATATCTCAGTTTACGCCAGCTACAGCGAATCTTTCCTGCCACGAAGCGGCGAGCAGTATACTGATATCAATGGCAGTAACAATGAGTTAGACCCTGATACTTTCACCAATCGTGAGGTTGGCGTTAAATGGGATTTCGCGCAAGGCCTGAGTTTCACCGCTGCAGTGTTTGAAAACGAGCAAAGCTCACCACAGGTTGCCGACAGTGACCCTGCAACGCTGGATGTGATTGATTCTGATATTTCAGGTTTCGAGTTGCAGGTAAGTGGCCAGATCATGCCTGACTGGACAGTATCAGCTAACTACAGCAACATGACTGGTGAAATTGTCGACCGCAATGGCCCAACCGGCAGAACACCTGCAGAACTGCCTGAGAATACCTTCTCGGTATGGACACGTTACCAGGTAAATGACGTGTTTGGGTTCGGTGTTGGTGCCACTTATCAGGATAAGAGTTTTATCAATAGCGGCAACACCGCGGTATTACCGTCTTATACCCGGGTTGATGTGTCGGCTTACTACGATATCTCTGACGACTTGCGACTGCAGCTGCACATTGAAAATCTGACAGATGAGCTGTACTTTCCAAATGCGCACTCCACGCATCAGGCAACCGTTGGCGCGCCAATTAATGCCATGCTGAGTTTGGTCGGGTCTTTCTAAGTATCAAAATATAAAGTATTCGAAAATCATGAATCAGATAAAAATGCCAGTTAGACCATAACTGGCATTTTTTTAATGTTGAAATGCCCCTTTTATTTTAGGAAAACCTCAGTTACCTAAACCCCATTAAGCTTTTTCACCTCGGCATCAAAGCCACCTTCTGCCAGTTTAATGGCGACCTTATCCCCGGCTTTTAACTGTTTGCTGGAGGTTAGCACCTGCTGTTTTTCATCAAAGGCAATACTGTAGCCACGGGCGAGGGTGGCCAGCGGGCTTACCGTGTTTAGCTGGTTGCTTAAGCGGCCGAGGGTTTGTTGCTGCTGCTTAAGTTGCTGGCTTATACCGCGCGCCAGTCGTTGTTGCAGCTGCTGCAGTTGCTCGTGCTGCTGCTTAATGGCTTTGGCAGGTGATAGGTGCTGCAGGCTTTGCTGTAAATACTGCTGCTGGCGTTTAGCATTCGCAAGTTGCTGCGCAATAACCCGGTTTAAGCGCAGTTGCAGCTCGTCTAACCGCTGTTGCTGTTGTTGCAGGCGCCGTTTCGGGTGCAGTGCCAGCAGGCGTTGTTCCAGTTGCTTAAGATCCGGTTTTAGCCGGTTTAACTGGCTGCGCTGTGCTTGTACCAGTGCGCTTTGTAAACGGTGCAGCCGTTCCAGTAAATGGCTTTGATCGGGCGATACCAGCTCTGCTGCAGCTGATGGCGTTGGGGCGCGGACATCGGCAACAAAGTCGGTTAGAGCAAAATCTATCTCGTGGCCTACCGCACTGACTATCGGAATAGGGCAAGCAGCGACGGCGCGCGCCAGTTGCTCATCGTTAAAACACCATAAGTCTTCCAGCGAGCCACCTCCACGGCCAATTATAAGTACATCTACTTCATTGCGCCGGATGGCCGTGCTTAACATTTGCTGTAATTGCCTGGCTGCCTGTTCGCCCTGCACTAAGCAGGGGTAAATAATCACTTCGATACCCGGCGAGCGGCGCTGCAGTACACTGACAATATCGCGAATGGCCGCACCGGTGGGCGAGGTAATCACGCCCACCCGGTTAATATGGGCGGGTAGTGGCTGTTTGCGCGCTTCGTCAAATAAGCCCTCGGCCTGCAGCCGGTTTTTAAGTTGTTCGTACTGCTGTTTCAGTAAGCCATCGCCAGCCGGCTCTATCATTTCGGCCAGTAGCTGATACTCACCGCGGGGCTCGTATACGCTAATACGGGCTCGAATTAATACCTGCTGGCCGTTTTGCGGTTTTACGCTGGCATTGCGATTAGCCTGCTTAAACATCGCCACTTTAACCTGCGCTGCCTGATCTTTTAGTGAAAAATACCAATGACCCGATGCTGCCTGGACAAAATTAGACACTTCGCCCACCAGCCACAGCCGCTGAAACTGCAGCTCCAGAATCAGCCTGACTTCACTGTTTAAGCGGGAAACGGTATATATATCGGGGTTTTGCATGAGTCACCCAGGATAAACTGCTTTGATGCTAGTTTACGTTAAGGCGGCGTCTTAACACAAAAAGAAAAAACCGATTGTTCTATCGCCACAAATCCTTTAAAATTGCGCCGCAACATTCCCTATCTTTTCATCCTTCACAGCGAGATTGTTGCAATGCTCAGGATCAAGAAAGAAGCCCTTACCTTTGACGACGTGTTATTGGTTCCGGCGCACTCTACCGTACTACCCCACACTGCGGATTTACGCACTCAACTGACCAAAAGCATCACGCTGAATATTCCTATGGTATCGGCCTCTATGGACACGGTAACCGAAGCCCGTTTAGCTATCGCGCTGGCGCAGGAAGGTGGTCTGGGTTTTATTCATAAGAATATGACCATTGAAGAGCAGGCCGCTAATGTCCGTAAGGTGAAAAAATATGAAAGCGGGGTAGTGTCGGATCCGGTGACTGCATCTGCAGACATGACGGTTCGCGAAGTGCAGGCCTTAGCTCAGCAGCATGGGTTTTCTGGGTTTCCGGTACTGGATAAAGAACAGAACCTGGTGGGTATTGTTACCGGCCGGGATATGAGCTTTGAAGCGGATTTACAAGCCAGCGTTACTTCTGTGATGACCTCGCGTGAGCGACTGGTGACCGTTAATGAAAACGCGCCGCGTGAACAAGCATTTAGGTTAATGCATGAGCACCGGATTGAAAAAGTACTGGTGGTGGATGATAACTTTAAACTAAAAGGCCTGATCACCGTTCGCGATTACTATAAAGCGGCAAGTAAGCCCAATGCTTGTAAAGATGAATTAGGCCGGTTACGGGTTGGCGCAGCAGTAGGCGTAGGCCCGGGTACTGATGAGCGGATTGCAGCCTTAGTTGAAGCTGGCGTCGATATTCTGTTAATCGATACGTCGCATGGTCATTCGCAAGGGGTGATTGAGCGGGTTAAACAAACCCGTGCCCAGTACCCCGATTTACAAATTGTCGCCGGTAACGTAGCAACTGCTGAAGGTGCTAAAGCACTGGCCGACGCCGGTGCCAATGCGGTGAAAGTGGGTATTGGTCCTGGCTCTATTTGTACTACCCGCATCGTAACCGGTTGTGGCGTGCCGCAAATTACCGCTATCTCTGATGCGGTTGAGGGCATTAAGGGTACTGATGTCTGCATTATTGCTGATGGCGGTATTCGCTTCTCTGGCGATGTGGCTAAAGCCTTAGTGGCTGGCGCGCACTGCGTTATGGTCGGCTCTATGTTTGCCGGTACGGAAGAAGCACCGGGCGAAGTCGAGCTTTATCAGGGCCGTTACTATAAATCGTATCGTGGTATGGGCTCCTTAGGGGCGATGGCGCAGCGTAATGGCTCGTCAGATCGCTATTTCCAGGGCAGTAATAATGCCGAAAAGCTGGTACCAGAAGGTATTGAAGGCCGGGTGGCGTATAAAGGCCCGATTGAAAATATTATTCACCAGCAAATGGGTGGCCTGCGCTCGGCGATGGGTTTAACCGGTAGCCCGGATATGCTGACCCTGCGCACCAAGCCTGAGTTTGTTAAGGTTACCGCCGCCGGTATGGGTGAATCGCACGTACATGACGTGCAAATCACCAAGGAAGCGCCTAACTACCGGTTAGGCTAACAACAGTCGGTTGTCACGGCGGGCCTGGCCCGCCGTCTTATTTTTCAAAGGTTGTTATGAGCAAGAACATTCATCACCATCGTATTTTAATCCTAGATTTTGGGTCGCAGTACACCCAGCTTATTGCCCGTCGTGTGCGCGAAATTGGCGTGTATTGTGAGTTGTGGGCCTGGGATGTTAGCGACGAGCAAATTCGTGAGTTTAACCCTACCGGTATTATTTTATCGGGCGGCCCGGAAAGCGTTACTGAAGCTGGCTCACCAAGGGCGCCAGAGTATGTGTTTAATGCCGGCGTGCCGGTACTGGGCATTTGTTACGGTATGCAAACCATGGCTGAGCAGCTGGGCGGCAAGGTGCAGGGTTCTGATTTACGTGAGTTTGGTTATGCTCAGGTTGAAGTGATTGCGGCGAACGACTTTTTTGCCAAGATTGAAGATCATATTGGCGGCAATGGCAATGCCTTGCTGGATGTTTGGATGAGCCACGGCGACAAAGTGATCAGCATACCAGAAGGCTTTGTGACCTGCGCTCAGACCACCACTTGCCCGCATGCCGGGATGGTCGATGAGGCCCGCCAGTTTTACGGCGTACAGTTTCACCCGGAAGTTACCCACACCCGTCAGGGCCTGCGGATGCTGGAGCACTTCGTGGTCAATATTTGCGGCTGTGACAAACTATGGACGCCAGCGACCATTATCGAAGATGCAGTCGCCCGTTTAAAGCAACAAATTGGAACGGATCGGGTTATTCTGGGTTTATCCGGTGGCGTAGACAGCTCGGTTACTGCCATGTTGTTGCACCGGGCAATTGGTAGCAATTTAACCTGTGTGTTTGTTGATAACGGCTTACTGCGTTTAAACGAAGGCAAGCAGGTAATGGATATGTTTGGTGACCATTTTGGCCTGAACATCATTAAAATTGATGCCGAGCAGCGTTTCCTTGATGCCTTAGCCGGTGAAAATGAACCTGAAGCCAAGCGTAAAATTATCGGCCGGGTGTTTGTTGAAGTGTTCGACGAAGAGTCGCAAAAGCTGGAAAATGCCAAGTGGCTGGCGCAGGGCACCATTTACCCTGACGTGATTGAATCAGCTGGTTCTGCCACCGGTAAAGCCCATGTGATTAAATCGCACCATAACGTTGGTGGTTTACCGGCGCATATGAAGCTGGGTTTAGTGGAACCGCTGCGTGAGTTATTTAAAGACGAAGTACGCAAAGTCGGTCTGGAACTAGGCCTGCCATACGATATGCTGTACCGCCATCCGTTCCCCGGGCCAGGCTTAGGTGTGCGGGTACTGGGCGAAATTAAGAAAGAGTACTGCGATTTACTGCGCCGGGCCGATGCTATCTTTATTGAAGAGCTGCACAAGGCCGATTTATACAATAAAGTCAGCCAGGCGTTTGCGGTATTCCTGCCGGTAAAATCAGTGGGGGTAATGGGTGATGCCCGCAAATACGACTGGGTTGTCTCTTTACGTGCGGTGGAAACCATCGACTTTATGACTGCACACTGGGCACATTTGCCGTATGACATGTTGGGTAAGGTGTCGAACCGGATCATTAATGAAATTAATGGCATCTCCCGGGTAGTGTATGACATCTCAGGCAAGCCACCTGCGACGATAGAGTGGGAGTGATTTAGTTAACTTTAATGTTAATTAATTTTTAAAAGGCGCTTAGGCGCCTTTTTTGTTTATCGTGGTATGCTGCTGTTTTAATCTTGGGCGCAGTTGGCGCTTTTGGGTTTTGTTATACGGAGTTAACAGGATGACATATCGTTATACCCTTATCTGTTTAATGGTAGCTATGCTGACCGGGTGTGCCGGTAAACCAGAATCTGCTGGTAATGTAGTAGCCAATGACAATACTCCTGCCTCCCAGGCTGAGCCTGCCAAAATCTCCGCTGAAAATAAGGCACCAACAGCCGCAGAGCAATTGAGTGCCGGCCAGGTGACCCGCATTACCACCTCGCAGGGTACACTTGAGCTTGAGCCGACGGTGGTTGATATGGAGCCGGTAGCAGACGACACTGTCACCGGTGATGCTGAACCTGCTCCGGTGTATTACGATCCGCTGGAAGGCTGGAACCGGGCCGTGTTTAGTTTTAATCATGTCTCTTATACCTATGCCCTGATCCCTCTGGCCAAGGGTTATGAGGCGGTAGTACCGGCGATGGTGCGCGATAAAGTTAGTAATGCGTTTGCTAATATTCGCGAGCCGCTGAACCTGCTTAATAATACCTTAAGCGGTGACTTTAAAGAGGCCGGTAGTAATTTAGGCCGCTTTGTAATTAACTCCACCATCGGCATTCTTGGCTTGTTCGATCCGGCCACTGCCTGGTTTGAGATACCTGAAGCAAAACAAAGTATTGCTGATACCTTAAGCCATTATCAGATTGGCAGCGGGCCATATCTGGTTTTACCCATTCTGGGCCAGAGCGATTTGCGTGGCGCTACTTCTGTAGTCGGGGAGGCGTTAATTCAACCTCTTAACTATGTGGTCGATACGCCGGAGCTTTACTACTTGCAGGGGCTCAACATCATAAACAGCTTCTCTGGCCGTGCCGCCTTATACCAAACCCTATACCAGCAAGCTGAAGACCCTTATTTGTACTTTCGAAATCAGCATTTACAGGGTCTGAAACGGGATGAAGCCTATGTCAAACCAAAATAAGCACACTGACATAACCTGGTGGTTAGGGAGAAGTATCGTCCGTAGTCGCTGGTTTATTATTGGCATGTTTCTGGTACTTGGTGCTGTGGCTTTGGTTTTTTTAAACCAGTTTAGAATTGATGCTTCGGCTGAAACCTTGCTGGTAAAAAATAATGAACTGTATATTAAAAGTCAGCTGGCAAATCAGCGTTTTTCACCGGATGAATTTATTCTGGTAGCTTATAAGCCGCGCGATGGTGAGCTTTTCTCAGCGCAAACCTTTGCTGATATAACGGCCTTAAGTGCACAATACGCCACCCTTGAACGGGTGAGTTCAGTCACCTCTATGCTGACGGTACCGCTGCTAAACGATGCCAGTGCGTTTACTTCGGGAGCTGATGTTGAGAGCCTGACCTGGCAAAAACAGCAATATTCACCGCAAGACATGCGCCAACTGCTTACCGAACATCCCATTTTTACCGATTTACTGTTTAATAAAGCCCAAACTGCGGCAGGCATTCAGATAGTTTTTAAAGCCAATGCTGAGCTGCAGGAGCTAGATCAAAAAATTCTTGAGATTCAGGCGCTAACCCTTGAGCGCCCGCTGTCGAAAGGCGAAGAAGCCGAAATCGACCGGTTGCAACAAGCTGCTGATCCGATCCGCCAGCAGCTGACAGGGCAGCGCCAGCAAGAAATTGAAAAAATACAAAAAATTAATCAGCAGGTCGCAGCACGTGCTGACACTTATGTCGGCGGCGCTTATGTGGTGGGGCAGCATCTGGTCAGCATGATTAAAAGTGATTTAACCACCTTCGGCCTGGCGATAGCACTGATTATTGCCGCACTGCTACTGGTTATCTATCGCAGCTGGCGTTGGGTCTGTTTCCCGCTGCTCAGCTGCGCCGTTAGCGTATTGCTAACCTGTGGTTTGTTTGGCTTGTTGGATCTGCGAACTACGGTTATCTCGGCTAACTTTATTGCCCTGCAACTTATTTTAACGTTAGCCGTCATGATCCATTTGCTCGGCGCGTACCGGGAAATTGCCCTCGACCAGTCAGATCTGTCCCAGCAACAGCGGGTAGGTGCAATGTTGCAACAAAAAATTTCACCCTGTTTTTACGCGACTCTGACTACATCGGTCGGCTTTGGCTCACTGATTTTCAGCGGTATTCAGCCGGTAGTCGATTTTGGTTTTATGATGCTGATTGCCATGCTGATCACGATGAGTGTCAGCTTGTTGTTATTTCCTGCCTTGTTAAGTTTATTAAAAGCACGACCTGAAACCGCAGACTTTGCCTGGTTACAGCAGGGGTTACAGCAAGGAGCAGCAGGGGTGAAGCGCTGGCCTTATCCGGTGATCCTGAGCATAGTGCTGGTATTTGCCGGTCTGGCAACGGGCATCAGCCGGCTGAACGTTGAAAACAGCTTTATTAACTATTTTGCCAAAGACACATTGGTACATCAGGAGCTGGCGTTTATTGATCAGCAGTTTGGCGGTTCTACTCCGCTGGATATTGTGATAACCCTTGACCCAGAGCAGGCTAAGCCGGATCTGGTGATAACTGCAGACCAGTTAAATCAGCTGCATATCGCGCATGCTGCAGTGAAGGCGTTTGACGCTACCGGCAGTGTTACGTCACTGATCAACTTTACCACGCTGGCCAGACAACTTAACAATGACAAACCTTTGACAGAGTACGAACTGGACACAATTTACGAAATGCTCAGTACTAAGGTTACAAACCAGTTGGTGGGAGCCTATTTAGCCGATTCACCTCAGCAGGTTCGTATTGCCACGCGGGTGCAGGATACTACTAAAGATTTAAATCGTGAACAGCTGATGCAGCAACTGCATGCCGATTTACAAAGCGTTGGTCTGGCTGAACAAGACTATCAGCTGAGCAACCTGTTTGTACTGTATCAGGATATTTTGTCCCGTCTGTTTGACTCGCAGGTCACCACACTGGGTTTAGTGTATCTGGCGCTGGGTATGGTATTGCTGGCAATTTTTCGCTCTGTGAAAATTGCTTTAATTGCGCTGATACCGAATATTCTAACTACCTTAGGTATTGTCGGCCTGATTGGCTGGCTGAATATCCCGCTGGATCTGATGACGATCACTATTGCTGCCATAGCCATGGGCATTGCGGTGGATGATACCATTCACTTTGTGCATACTTATCTGCAGCATAGCGGGAATAATGCGATCAGTACTACGTTT
>NZ_JBFJPY010000004.1:0-83291 GCF_041616895.1 Arsukibacterium sp. | reverse complement strand
GGCCGGCGCAAAACCACCATGCTCTACGGTTTTACAAAGTAGAAGAAATCATTTAAATCCTGCATTTGACGTTACCAATCGTTCTAAATATAGAACTATCCTACCTAAAAACGCCAACTACTCAAGATTCTGTTCTGTATGTAAAGTTAATTACAACCATTTATCAGGAGAGCGCAGATGAAAAACGTGATGAGTGTCCAGACAGCATCTCACCCGCACTGGGTTGGCGATGGCTTTCCGGTAAAGACATTACTGTCATATCAGGCGCAGGGCAGCGCTATCAGCCCATTTTTATTGCTGGACCATGCCGGCCCCATGCAGTTTAGTGCTACGGCGGATAAACGCGGTGTGGGTAATCATCCACATCGTGGTTTTGAAACCGTCACACTGGTGTACGCCGGCGAAGTCGCGCACCGGGACTCGACCGGCGAGCACGGTGTTATTGGTGTCGGCGATATACAGTGGATGACTGCGGGCAGTGGCATTTTGCATGAGGAATATGATTCAGCAAGCTTTGCCGAAACAGGCGGCACACTTGAAATGCTGCAGCTGTGGGTAAATTTGCCCAAGCAACACAAGATGACGCCGCCCCGCTATCAAACAATAACGGCAGAGCAGATACCGCAAATTCCATTAGCGGATAACCGGGGCTGTTTAAGGCTAATTGCCGGTGAAACAGCAGGCGTAAGCGGCCCGGCGCAAACCTTTTCGCCATTACTGGTTATTGATGGTGACATTAAGGCCTCTGGCAAATACGTGTTACCACTGCCTGATGGCTGGTCTGCGATGGTTATCGTGCGCAGTGGCAAGCTAAACGCTAATTTTCAGCCTGTCACTGCAAATCAAACCGTTATTTTATCTCAAGCCGGCGCTGACATTGTGCTGCAAGCCGAGCAGGACACCACTTTGCTGATCCTGGCCGGTGAACCAATACAGGAGCCCATCGTCGGCTATGGCCCTTTCGTGATGAACAGCGAAGCCGAGATAAAGCAGGCACTGCTTGATTTCCAAAGTGGGAAGTTCGGGCAGTTAACTTAGTGCTCAGCACTTAGTACTCAAAACTTAGTACTCAGCACTCAACACTCAACCACGGCAACCGAGCAAGCTATGCGATTGCCATTTTCAACAGAAGGAAGCAAATCATGACTAAGCCTTATGTACGTCTCGACAAAAATAATGCGGCAGTATTGTTAGTTGACCACCAAACCGGATTATTGTCACTGGTGCGTGATATTGATCCGGACAAGTTTAAAAACAATGTACTGGCTCTGGCAGACCTGGCAAAGTATTTCGGTTTACCCACTATCCTGACGACCAGCTTTGAACAAGGTCCGAATGGCCCGTTGGTACCGGAACTAAAAGAAATGTTCCCCAAAGCGCCTTACATCGCCCGCCCGGGTCAGATTAATGCCTGGGATAACGATGATTTTGTTAAAGCAGTAAAAGCTACCGGCAAAAAGCAGCTTATCGTTGCCGGTGTGGTAACCGAAGTCTGTGTGGCTTTTCCGGTGCTGTCTGCGCTGGAAGAAGGCTTTGATGTGTTTGTTATCGCTGATGCCTCAGGCACCTTTAACCCGATGACTCGCGATGCAGCCTGGGACAGAATGTCAGCAGCCGGCGCGCAAATGATGACCTGGTTCGGTGCCGCATGCGAATTGCACCGTGACTGGCGCAATGACATTGAAGGCTTAGGTGCACTGTTCTCCAACCACATCCCGGATTATCGTAATCTGATCAACAGTTACACGACCTTTCAGAGTGATAAATAAACCGCAGCTAAGGGCATAGCATGCTATGCCCTTCTATCACAACCATAGCCGCAGCAGGCTGGCGGCGATTAATGCTAGGTAGGTGACGGCGACGGTAGGTTTTAGTGCTTGTTTGGCATAGCTCAGGATTAGCTGAAACGGGCCCTGGCGCTGATATTGCCACTGGCTGTGCCACTGACAGCCGATATCCTGAGCCTGCAGTATGGCCTGCTCCAGTTGCAGTAAACGAGTTGCAGCGCGTTGCTGAAAGGTTTTAAGGATGGCTTCATGCAGCCAGAATAGTCCGATAACGCCCAGTTGCAGTTCAATGGCTGCGGCGTTTTTCAGCAACCACAGCCATACCAGAATGGTGACGACTTTTAGCCACAATGCCTGTTGCTCTTGCTTATCATAGCTTTGCTGGACTAACAGCCATTCTGCCTGATTGTTGTCGTTCATGTTGCATCCTTGCTGCGAGTTGGGTCAGCTTATATAAATTTAAGTTGTTGCTGAAGTTTAGCTGGTAATTGCTGTAAATCCTGCTCATTTTCACTTACCACCACTAAATCGGCGGTTTTTAGCGCTACACTGCGGCCGCGATAGGTGCCATCAGAGAAATGGTGCTCAAATTTCAGCTGATTATCTGCCGGTACCACAAACACCGTTGCCAACCCTTGCTCAGTTTGCATCACTAAATGTAGCGACCGGGTGCCACGAAAATCACAAAAATTGGCATAAACAATAGATTGCGACCAGTCTGTCAGTTCAGCGCCAAAGCTGGCCAGCTTTAGGTTCACCTGGTCCAGTTGTTGCGGCGCCAGCATCTGGTCCATGTAGGGGGCTTCGTGATAAACATGCGCCAGGGCATGCTGGCCTAAGGTCATGTCAGGAAAACCATAGTTAAACCAGTTCAGGGTCAGGCCGGCAACAAAGGCGATAGAGGCCGCTAAGGCAATGGCGCCGGTAAAACGCCTGGTCTGCGTTTGCTGAGTTAACTGCATTTGCTGGCGTAATAGTTTAACCGCTAAGGTATCGGGTACATCAAGGGTAAGGGCTTGTTTAATGCGCACTTGGTCCAGCAGTAACTGACGTTGCAGTTGTTGTAACTGAGGATCGGCGGCAACGGCAGCAGCAATTTCGGCAGAGCGGGCCTGCGGATCGGCAATCAGTGCCTGTCTTATTGATAAATCAGCCATCGCTTTACCCCTTATCTTGCGCGGTCAGGCGCTGTTTCAGTAAGTGCCGGGCCCGGAATAAGCGGGTGTTCACGGTATTTACGTTTAAACTTAGTAGTTGGCCAATTTCGTCGCTGCTAAAGCCGGCCAGGGCTTGCAACAGCAAAGGTTCACTATATTCTGGTGGTAACAGCAGTAACTGTTGCTGCAGCATGGCGTTATCATATTGCTGCTCTAACGCCGGATTAATGTCGTCGGTTAAGCTTTCTTGCTCAACATCACTGTAATCCAGCTGTTTTCGCTCAAAGCGCCGGGCATTTTCCCGCCGTAAAATAGTAATAAGCCAGCTTTTAGCCGCGTTGTCGTCCAGTAACGAATCGAGCGCTTTCCAGGCCCGTAAAAACGTATCCTGCACAATGTCTTCGGCAATATGCTGGTCGCGGCATAACCAAAACGCGTACCGGTATAAATCGGCATGATACAGCCTGACCAGCTGCTCATAGCGCTGGCTGTTGCTTTTGCTTTGTGCCTTGCGCTTAAATAAAGAGACCGGCAAAGTGAGCAGCGTCTTTCGTGATGTCGACATTAATCGGGACTTTTGCTTAGTTGCATGGGCCGTAAGCGTAATTGACATAAGCTGAACCTGTAAAGCAATCATTTAAGATAATAGGCAAGGTGGCTGGCCGCATCAGTGCCTGACAACGTCAGAATTACGCGGCTGCCAGATGCGATGAAGCCAGTAATCAACACTGACATAACGTCCGCCGCCACTAAACAGCAAGCTTAGCAACATGGCAAAATACATCGCCGCGAATTCAATGCCGTTGTTCAGTACAACCAGTTTGCCGCTAGATGTAAGCCAGTCGTAATTGCCGTGTTGTTGCAACAGACTGCGGGCTGCTTCAATTTTTTCGCTGCTGTCCATCACCCGCTCGTTCAGTAAAATCGTGCCATCAGCCAGCCAGCTACTGGTATCGGCTATGGCAGGCCAGCCATAAGGCAGGTGAACGGAAAAAATGGCGACAAGCATGGTAATAAGCAGTGGTATCGTCACCAATCTGGTCATCAAACCAAGCAACAGCAGAATGCCACCGATAAGTTCCGCAGCTATTGCCAGAGTGGCCAGTAACCATGGCAAAGGTAAACCCAGCCCCCAATCGCTGTTACCAAACCAGGCGACGGTATTGTCAAAATGACTGAATTTATTCCAGCCGGCCTGGATCAGCACCGGCGCCAGAATTAGCCTTAACAGCAGAGGCGCCAAGCCGTCCAGCGGTTTTAGCAGTTGTAGCGAATTTTTATAACTATGTTTCAGCCGTAGAAGCATAAACCTTCTTTCCCATTTAGACATCTGCATTACTAAAGACAGGGTGAGCCATTTAAATATTTCATTAACCTACAGAAATGGTAGTAATTCGGTGCGTATTTAGGCAGTTTAATCGAGAAAACGTTGCCTTATAGCGCCACTGACTGCGTTAAGAGGCACCACTATGCTTAGTTCATAAGCCTGGCCAAAGTCAGTATCCAGTGCTACATCATCAAACCATATTGCATTACCGACACTAAGGTAAGATTGCAAGACAGGCGGTAACCTGCATCTTAGCGGTTTAAGATGCTGTTGTAATTGCCGGATACGGCTACTCGCATCGAGCGGTTGCCAGCAGTTAAAGTCGGGCGCTAATCGTTGCTGATACTCTAGACCGGCTTTGGCCATTAGCATGGGCTCAGGTGGACGATATAGTTGCTGACAATACCGCACTATGCAGGATAGCGCGTCAGCGCCAAGGCTTTGATACAAAGATACATTGCCAAAAAAATATTTTAACCTTGGATACAGTTGGGATAATGCCCCCAAGCCAGCCCATAGTGCGTAAAAACCGAGTAACGCAGCTTTGGCATCAGAGTTTACCACTGAACGGCCAAGCTCAATGCTGTATGGCAGCACCTGCTGTTTAAAGGTTGTGCTGTAGTCAAATAGCTGGCTGGTGCGCAATATGGCGTCACCAAAATGGGCAGCTTGCCAGCCTAGCTGATAGCGATACATTGCCACCAGTTCTGTTCTTTTCGGATCCCACACCAGTAACTGGTAATAAGCTGCTGCACCATAGTCTAAAGCATCCAGATCGCGCTCCAGATCCCGGCCGGCACCTGCCCGGCGAAATATCAATTCACGCAGCCGGCCAATTTCCAGCATGGTTACCGGGATAGCATCGGCCTGCACACTGAAAACCTGTAAGCCTCTTACCCTGGCAATAGGTGTGAGTGTGGCTAGCTCCTGCGCAATATGCTCAGCCGGCTCGGCGGCTGCAACTGGGTTTAACATCGGCATCGGGTGTCTCCTGATAAATAGCCGGTAATTGATAACAACGACGTTTTAACCAGCTTATCCGTTGCCGGTCAGTATCGGCCAGAGCATCAAGCTCAATTGAGTGCATCGGAATATCGACGAATAATTGCGGCTGTTTAACACTGGGCTTTAACATTTCCCGCACCAGCAATAACATTTCCAGATTAGCTTTTATCCGCAGTTTTTGCCGCAGCCAGGCCAGCAGGTAAAACCAGCGAGAGTTTTCACTTCTTAAATGCAGCAGTGTCAGGCTGCGCTGCTCACGCCTCGCTAACGTTACGGCTAATTTGGCCCAGGGGCCATCATCCAGTTGGTTGCTACTGCGCCGCGCGGTGCGCCCGGCCGGAAAAATCAGTAACGGTGCATTACCGGCAAAAGCAGCTTGCACGGCTGGCAAGGCATCCTTAGGTTGAGCAAATACCGGCACGGCAACCAGATTTTTTGCCAATTGCTGCACCTCGCCAAGAACCTGATTGGCCACAACTAACAAGTCTGGATAACGCTTTTGCAACACGCTAATCAGCAATAAACCATCAATACCACCAGTGGGATGATTGCAGATAAACACCGGCCTGCTGGCAGGCAGTGGCCATCGACAGGCAATAATCTGTGGTTGCAATGTCAAACGTTGTAGGACTTCATCACAAAACCGCTCAGCTGGTAGAGTATTGAGTTGACCTAATGCCTGATTCAGGCGTTGTTCTGCCAGTAAACATCTCAATACAGACATTTGCCAGGGCTTGAGCCGACTATACAGCGCCGGACTGTAGTGCTTAAACAGGGCTTTAACATCAAGCTTGCTGCTGTATGTTTGCAACAGTGGCGCCGGGTTGCTTACTGGCAGTAGCACGCTTTTATCCGGTAACCTATCATGCGTTGAAGGATAACCGTCCCAGTAATCCATGCGAATGCTGTCATTGGTTATTGTTAGCCTCGTGATACTGACGGTTTGTACCCGTTGGCGCTGCATAGCTATGCCGCTAAAGGCATGCCAGGGTTTAGCTTGTTGGTGCACCCGCAACTGTGTGTCTGCCGACGGGTTTTTAGCCATCGTCATACGCCAGTAAAGGCTTCTTAACCAGGGAATAAAGCGAGGAAAGGTGCTGGAGCTTGATATAGGCGAGGGGTCGGCAATGCTTTGCCGCAGCTCGCTGCCGTTCCAGCTCCAGCTTAATGGATTTTGCCGGCCAACAAACAGCAGTAAACGGAAAGGGGCATAGCCAGTTAGCTGCTCAGTTTGCAACAAAAGATCCAGCTTATGCCAATCGCCACCTTGTACCAGAGCAGTAACTAGCAGGCCCCGACTGCGTTTAACTTCGGGTAATGGCTGATACTCCGCACTGTAATCATTTAACAAGCAACAGATCCAGCCTTGCTGATTGGCCGCTATCCAGCTGCCGCCACCTGCAGGGTCCAGTGGCATCAGAACTTGTAAGCCGGTTTGCTGATAAATTTCAGGTAACAAGGCTTTAACCCGGACTTTTTGCTCATCTCGGTTAAAAACAATATGCATGCGGTCATCCTGATACCACCAGCTTAGGGTGCACATCGTTTTTGATACTCCACTGTTGAACTGTGCACACCGGCGCTATCAGGCCAGGCATAGTCCCATTGTTCAAGCAAAGCATGAATTAACGCTAAATGATGGACACTGTGGCTGGCAACAAAGTCCAATTCACGTTGCAGGCTGGTATAGGTCACGCCTTCGGCAGGCTGATAGCTAAGCGTGCTATCTAAATCTGTTGTTTTAAGATTCCGGAGCCAGGATGTAAGGTGCGCAATTAAATACAAGGCTTTTGCCGGTTCATTTTCAACGTCTTTATCGCGTGAGCGCAGCCGGTAATCAAGTTGCTTACTGTGCGATGCCAACTGCAGTTGCTGGTAATGATCCAGCACATGTCTGATATGTTTGCCAACAGAAGGCTGGCCGGGCCACGGTTTGATCTGGCAGTAATGCTCAGGTTCCACTTGCAGCAATAGGGTGCTAAGTAATTGCAGCTGCTGCAGATTATGCTCAACCACCTTCATGCGGTATTTTCCTGTTATCTGTTAGATCAGTTAACCTTTGCCTGGCTGCACTGTAACTGGCAACCGAAAAAGGTACCAGGTAATTGAGCAGCGCCATGCCCCAACGCCAGTGCTGTTCACCGAGCAATGCTTGCCACTGGTTGATTACATTAAGCAGAGTACCAACTACTACAGCCACTTTTATGGCATTTATCACTACCTGTGGCTGCACAAGCTGTTGCAGTAAAGTCTTCATGACCGGACAAACTTCAGCACGCAGGGTTTTATTAAAAATGCTAGCGACACCTGAACATAGCTCCCCATTTTAATTAATGTTTTGCATGAAGCTTCAATAGCTTAGCAAAAGCATCTCGTTTTACTGTATCAGCCAGATCTTCTTTGCAAAAATACAATGCTGTGGCGGGCTTGCCAGGTTGCGCAGCACCTAACATTTGTTCGGCTGAAGCAATGGCTACCGGCTGATGGTACGCCTGCATTAAGCGCAGAATACTATTTTGTACCCGTTCAAGTGGCAGTAAACTGGCAAAAACGATTGGCATGGTCGGTTTTAAATGACGAATTGCTGCCAATAACTCCTCCGCAGATTGCGGCAGGGGGGACGTTATGGCAAGGGAAATGACTGTGGCATCGGCCTTAGCCAATTCATCATTAAGGGAATCCAGATTTAGCAAACGGTTAAAACCAAAGCCTTGTTGCTGCAGAAAAGGCGCCATCTCGCTGACAATGAAAGGGTGTGGTCTGGCTAATAATATATGTGGCATACTTTTTCCTAAGGTGGATTTGTTGTTGCAATGTCCAGCAGACTGCTTAGACTAAATTATTCTTTAAGCTTAAGAAGTTTCGCTACTTACCACAATGACCAAAACACCGGCCCTATCCACTGAAACACCCGAAGCATTGGAACAGTTGTTGTCACAACTGGCTTTTGGCTCCGAACTGCATTTTGAATCTGGTTTTTGTGATCATTGGAATCTGTTAACCAGTAAATCTAACAAGGCCGCTTTGCATGTGGTGACGGCAGGCACCTTGTGGATGGCGATACCCGGTCGTTTGCAAGAGCAAGTACAATTACAGGCCGGCGATGCCATTTTTTTTAGCCATAGCTTCCGGCATTGGCTGAGCGATAAACCTGTAGACGAGCAGACCAGCGAGGTTGATTTTGCCAATTTTTGCGTGCCTGATCATTTGGAGCGCGGGCTGGTGTGTTATGACATTGCAGTAGAATCGCCGCTCACGGCGAATCTGTTTCAGGTGATGCCAGATTACATTCATTTACCTGCCAGCCAGCAATCTGGCAGGCTCAGCCCGTTGATCCAGTTAATCCGCCAGGAGGCTGCAGCCCGCCAACCCGGTTATCAGGCTGCTATCAGCCGGCTGAGTGATGTCGTAGTACTCCATTTATTACGTCAGGTATTAAGTGATGACAGTATGAACCAGGGGCTGTTAGCGGCACTAAAAGATCCAGCACTGCGCCGGGTGATACTGGCCATTATGGATAAACCTGGAGCCGACTGGACGGTAGATAGCATGGCGGCGCTGGCGTTTTTATCAAAAAGTGCCTTTGCCGAGCGCTGTCATAAAGTGATGGCAATGACCGCAAAATCGTTGCTGGATCAACTACGGCTGCAACGCTGTCGCTATCTGCTTATTCATAGCGAATTTAGCCTGGAGCTGATTGCGGACCAAATAGGTTATCAATCAGCTACTGCCTTTATTCGCTTTTTTAAACAACACGAATCCCTGTCGCCAGGCGACTTCAGAGCCTTGCATTATTAACAATTAAGCATATCAATAGTTTCCTATACCCAGATACCGGTGTTTTGGTTGATCTCTCCGTTGCTTTGGCTGATGCCGCACCCTCCACACCTTATTACACTGGCGTGGTCATTCGACTTAGCCTAAAAGGAATACCTATGAAAATCATTATTACCTCACTAATTGCTGCAGTGGCAATGGCCGCAACGTACTTTCTGGTCATCCCCCCAGCTAATGCCAGCACTGAACATCTGAATAAACATAAGGTCGCTTTTACAGAGGCACTTTATCAACAAGCTAAAGCTGAAAACCGTTTAGTGTTAATTGATGTGTATGCGCCCTGGTGCCCGACGTGTCGCCGCCAGCATGTAGTATTGAACGACTACTTTGCCGCTAACCCGAACAGTAGCATTCAGGTGCTGCAGGTCGACTTTGATAACCAGAAAGATTGGGTAACCTATTTTAAAGCACCGCGTCAATCTACTCTGGCGTTGCATCGCGGCGATGAACAATTGTGGTTTAGCGTGGCACAAACCAAGCAAGATGTTATTTTTGCTGAGCTTAAAAAGCACGATACCGGCGCTAATTAATTATGGAATTTACTGCCATTCCATTGGCGTTATTAGCAGGCTTATTAAGCCTGCTATCGCCTTGCGTGTTACCGATGATCCCCGCCGTTACAGCCTCCGCTATGCGGGCCTCGAAAACCGGTGTCTGGTTTCTGGCTGCGGGTTTGGCATTAACCTTTGCCCTGGGTGGCTCATTACTCACTTACTTATTGCTAAGCGCTGGTTTATCCCCGGATGTTATGCGCACCTTTGCCGCAGGCTTTATGCTGGTGATGGGCTTAGTGCTAGTGGTGCCTTGGTTAAACCAGCAGTTTACCTTATTGCTATCGCGCGCAACCAGCCGGCTGCCTTCTGGAGGGCAGGTGTCTGACTCTTCAGACAGTCCGGCGTTTCAGTTTGTTATTGGTGGTTCTTTGGGGCTGGTTTGGTTGCCTTGTGTCGGGCCTACTCTCGGCGCAGCTATCGCACTGGCCTCCACCGGTGAAAGTATGCTGATGTCTTTTGTGGTGATGTTAGCCTTTGGCTTGGGTACAGCTTTGCCGTTAGTCGGGTTGGGTTATGCTGCCGGAGCTAAACTCAGTAAGTTACGTTCATCCGGTAAGTTTGGCCGCTTGTTGTTGGGATATGCACTGCTACTGATTGCCCTGATGATCTTCAGCGGCTTTGATAAAGTGATGGAGATCTGGGCGATTGAGTATCTGCCAGATTGGGTGACGCTAATATAATTGACTGCAATGTCCAGGCGGCTGCAATGGCCGCCTGGCAATAAAGCTACTATCTCTGTTGATTAATCAGGCGTAGGGTTTAAATGCATCATCCAGCGGTGTTTTTGCCAGGTGATTAACATAGTTACTCAGAGTTTTCTGACTAATTCCTAATACCACTTCCAGCAATTGCGCCTGATTAAAGCCAGCATCATAAAATTTTTGCTGCTCTGATTCACTAAGCTGACCATGATTTTTAAGTAGTAGCACGGTGGTGTCGTGCAAAACCTGAAGTTTTATGGTTGGCATGGCTTTGTTGTGCCTTAGCGCGTCAATTAACTTGTCTGAGATCTTCATCATTTTGGCAATTGCTGTGTGGGCCGGCACACAATAGTGACATTGGTTCTGTAGATTAATGGTTTGCCATACCACAGTTTTTTCTTCGTCAGATAAGCTGCACTGAACAAATAGTTGGTGCAGTTGCTGATAAGCGTCCAATACTTGGGGCGAATGGGCCATCACAGCATGTAAGTTAGGGATACTACCAAACGCTTTTTGCGATTGTTGTAATAATGGCTGACTGGCTTTGGGTGCGCTGTCAAGATCGAGCAGTGTAAATTGGCTCATCAGATCCTCCGTTAATGAATGTAAAACATAATTAAGCGATATAAGTTAGCCTAGTTGATATTGAACGACTGTTCAATATATATTTGAACAATTGTTCAGGAGGTGATTTATGGTCAACTGTTTAAAATTTGACAGAGAACAGGTTGTCGCCAATGCCACGACCTTATTCTGGGCCCGGGGCTTTAAGGGTTGCTCCATGCGAGATGTACAACAGGTAGTAAATTTACGGCCGGGTAGCCTGTACGCCAGTTTTGGTAACAAAGAAAATTTGTATCGTGAAGCCCTACTGCATTATGCCGCAGCTGGCCTGGCTTCATTGCGGGCGCTTGAGCAACAGCTGGATTGTCCGCTTGCGGTACTGCGGCAATTTATGTGCCAGGCGCTGGCAAACAGCTTAACGGGCCAACCCGATAAAGTGTGTATGCTGGTAAAAACGGTAACCGAGCTTGGGGCAGAGCAGCATCCGTTGGCCAGCCTTGCCCGTGAGTTATTGCAGCAAATGGCTGCTCAATTTACCCGGCTGTTGGCGCAGGCAAAACAAGCAGGCCTAATGGCGGCAGATACTGATGCAGCGGCGCTGGCCAGTTTTTATCAGATGCAATTGATTGGCCTGAAAAGCGTTGCCAGATTGCAGCCTGATCCGGCAATGTTGGATTTGTTGTTACAACAAGCGCTGGCAATATTACCTGCAGAAAAAGTACATTGAAGGCATGGCAAAACGTAATGCCCATAGTGTGAAATGAGACATCAGATTGAGGTTACCCAGTCTGGTGACCACTCAACAACGCCTTTCTATAGATGTTTCCTTGTTATTGAGGTTGTGTTTTGCACGTTTCAACAACAAGGTATGATAACCCACTGGGCTCCTTCAGCTCTTATGGGTAATTGTTCAGGTGTGTTGTGCAAAGCCGTGAATCGCGCCTTTGCTGGCTAAATCCTGCAGTAAGGGCAGCGCGCCCTGTTGTAATTGCTGCTCATTTAAGCCGGGTAATTGCGCGCTGATGGCCTGTATTAAAGCGGGGAATGTCAGACCGGGCTGCTCGGCTAAATGATTTAGCAGTAATAGCGTTGCCTGATTAAGCTGGACAAATTTCACTTCGTGCTCTGTGTTGCGATACAGCAGAAAAAACACCGGCTGCCCCGGTTCAGTAGGTTGAAAATCGGTGCATATTTGCTGCACCGGCCACTGGTAAGCACAGAGCATAGCCAGCTCAGACAGCTGTAGCCGGGTGCTTTGCAACGCTTCGCCACTTAGCTGTTCAGAGGCAAGTGCCGGCTGAGGCTGGCTCAGCACCTGGGTAGCGATATACAGCTCTGCCCATTCGTAATGCGCCAGCTCCGCTAAAAACGCTGGATCAGTCTCTGTCGGCGGGTAGTCTTGCAAAAATGCCACAAATTGCTCGGCAATATGTAAAAAGTAGGGGCTGTGGCAGGCATACTGACTAAAAAACTGCTGAGCCAGAGCTGTCCAGTTGCTGTCGCTGTACAGGGTTTTTAACACCGGAAAAGCCGTGTCCAGAAAGCCTTTAACATTATTGAAAAACAGGTCGCGGTATACCTTTAACCGACGCGCTTCCAGCCCTTGCGGGGGCGGCCTGCTGCCAGGATCACGAATATAAGCCGCGAACTGCAGCTGCAACTGTTGAAAGTCGTTATCGCTGGTGGTGTTGTCAGAATTAAAGGGGGAAGTACTCATAATACGGCAGTCTTTGGCGAACTGTTTTTTTGGGCATGGGGTTGTTGCATACTGCTGTTTTGCCTGCTTGCACTGAGTGCTTGTTGTTGCAGGGTTCTGATGGTATCCAGTTCCTGCTGCAGGCTGCTTAGTGCCGGAATGTTAAAATCGCGCTCGTATAAGGTGGGTTTTACACCGTGCTGCAGGTACGCCTGTTGCAGTAACTGCCATACCGGATCCGGAATATCGGCACCGTGGGTGTCGACCAGCAGATCCGGTGCTTCCTGGTAATGACCGGCTACATGATAATAGGCGACGCGCTCAGAGGGTAAGGCCCGCAGAAACGCAGCGGCGTCATAGCCATGATTCACCGAGTTAACATAAATATTATTTACATCAAGTAATAGCTGGCAATTGGCTTGTTCGAGTACTTCATGAATAAAGTCCAGCTCGCTCATCTGCTGACCCGGCGCAGCATAATAGGATACATTTTCCAGAATAAGTGGCTGCTCCAGAATGTCTTGTACCGTGCGTACCCGACCGGCGACATAACGGGCGGCTTCTTCGGTAAAGGGAATGGGCATTAAGTCGTATAAATGCCCCTTTGCAGAGCAATAACTTAAGTGTTCACTGTACAGCTTTATATTGTGCTCCCTAAAGAACACTTTTAGCTGTTTAATAAAATCAATGTCGAGCGGGTCGGGGCTGCCAATCGACAATGATAAGCCATGGCAAGCAAAGGCGTGGCGCTCGGTTAGCGCTTTAAACTGGCTGGCCAGTTTACCACCGTAGGGCAACCAGTTTTCCGGGGCGACTTCAAAAAAATCTGCCGCAGGGGTGTCGGCTGCCAGCACCTCACTTAGCATTTCCCGGCGCAGGCCAAGGCCTGCTCCGGTTAATGTGGTTTTAACAGTCACCGCTTACGCCGCGCCGCACTTGCCTTCGCCACACTTCATTTCTTTGCTTTTTTCTGCTGCTTTATCTTCGGCTTTTGCTTTAGCTTTATCGGCACCACATTTGCCTTCGCCGCACTTCATTTCTTTGGCTTTATCTTCGGCTTTGGTTTTAGCTTTATCAGCACCGCACTTACCTTCACCACATTTCATTTCCTGGCTTTTTTCTGCAGCTTTATCTTTGGCTTTGTCTTTGGCTTTATCCGCACCACATTTGCCTTCGCCACATTTACCCTCGGTAGCAGCAAGCTGGTATGCCATGCTAAGTTCAGCGGCTGCAAAAGGGTTGGTGTCGGCATGCGCCGCACCGGCGGCAACAGAGCCTAAAGCCATGGCGCCAAGAGCAAGTGAAAGTTGGGTTTTATTTAGTGATTTCATCAGATTTTACCTTTTGATTGTCAGAGTCAGTTATAAGACCTGGCCAATACTAAAAGTATTTCAAAAATTTGCTTATTTCAATGCACCCGGTAAAAACGGCAGAAAAAATCAATAATGCTATCGGGGTCAAGCCGGCTGAAATGCACTTTGCGGTTGGCGACGATAATCTCTCCCAAGGCGCGCAACGTATGGTCCAGTGGGATCCCGGCGGGGCGTGTTGCACCATGGTCGGCAAACAAAAAATTCAGCGCCGTGGCAGTATACGATTTGCCCGGTGCTACTTGCACCAATTCCAGTTCTTGTAAACGAACACCAAGATTGCGGATTTTCTGCAGACAATTTTGCTCGTTCATAATGCCCCCGGCTAAGGTTAATTTCTGTTGGTAAGCTTGTATCGGCGCGATGGCCAGATCCTTTAACCCGGTAACTGAAAAAATAAAATAGCCAGCACAGCACAGCATGTTTTTGGTAGTATGTCGGCAATTGCGATTGCATAACATTTTTGTTGTTAATAAGGGATGACATGACCCATAGCCGTTTGCCTTTAGCGCTCGACCCGGCCCAGCTAGGCCCGATTTTGCACGATGACCAGATTGAACAAGCACTGGCGACTGCTGAGCTGATACCGGGCTTTATTGGCCAGGAGAGGGCTAAGTCAGCACTGGCATTTGCCATTGGTATGGATATGCCGGGTTATAACCTGTATGTGATGGGTGAACCGGCGCTGGGCCGTTTTACCCTGGTGCAGGATATTTTGCAGCATGCCGCAGCCGAAAAAGCGACCGCCAATGAATGGTGCTACCTGAATAACTTTGATGACGAGCGGGTTCCCAATACCTTGCGGTTACTGCCTGGTGATGGCCGTATACTGGTAAAAAAGCTGGAAGCGTTAATTGATGAATTGCTGGATACCTTTCCGGCCGCCTTTGATAACCCGGGCTATCAGCGCAAGAAAAAAGCCATTGCCCGTCAGTTTGACGATCGCTACGACCTGGCCATTGAGCGGGTCGAAAAAACCGCACTGGAAAAACAAGTGGTGCTGTTTGAAGACAATGGTGCAGTGAGTTTCTCGCCCATTATCGACGGCAAGGCATTGGAAGATAGTGAATTCAGCAAAATGACTGATGAGCAGCGGCAGTATTTTTACGGCGTAGTGTCTGAGCTGGAAACAGTATTAAATGATGCCTTGCTGGAATTGCCGCGCTGGAAACGTGAGCTGTCAGAAAACCTCAGAACGCTGCGTAAAGACACCATCGAACAAGCCATTAAGCCGATGCTCAAGCATCTGGAGCATGATTACAGTACCGAGCTTGGTGTGCTGAAATATTTAAAAGAAATGCGGCCGCATTTAGTAAAAGCAGTGTTGGAGCTGCTACCTGATGAATCCGACACTGAAAAACAGGAAGAGATAGATAGCCGGGAAATTTTTGTTGAAGAATTTGTTCCTAATGTACTGGTGCATCATGAAGCGATGTCTGGTGCGCCCATTATTTTTGAACCCAATCCCAGTTATGGCAATTTGTTTGGCCGGGTTGAATATAACTCGTCCAGCGGTGCCCTTTATACCAATTACCGGATGATCCGGCCGGGGGCATTACACAGAGCAAATGGCGGTTATTTAATTCTGGATGCCGACCGCTTGCTCTCTCAGGCCTCAGTGTGGGACGCGCTTAAGCTGGCCTTGAAAAGCGGTGAGGTGGTAATTGATACGCTAAGCGAACATGCGGTAACCAACTCCACCATTATTACGCCAAGGGCCATTCCGCTGAATGTCAAAGTGGTGCTATTAGGGTCGCGTGATTTGTACTATCTGGTACAGGAAGTCGATGAAGAGTTTAACGAGCTGTTCAGAGTACTGGCTGATTTCGAGCACTACCTGCCGTATAACGAACAAACGCTAAGCTACATGTCGCGGCAAATTCAGCTGCAAATGCAACAGCTTAATATTACTAAGCTTACCCAGTGTGGTCTGCGCCAGTTATTACAATTTAGTTTTAGGCAGGCCGAGCACCAGCGCAAACTGTCTGCCCGGTTTGCGGATGTGCTGGAGCTGGTGCGCGAATCCTGTTACTACGCGGCTCAGGCCGACAGCGACACTCTGAATGAAACTCACGTACAGCAAGCCTTGCAGGGCAAGCAGCATCGCACCGGCCGGATCAGCGAGGGGTTTCTTGAAGACATTCAGGAAGGCCAGATATTAATTGATACCGACGGCATGGCGGTCGGCAAAATTAATGGTCTGACGGTACTGGAGATTGGTGATACTGCCTTTGGGACGCCTGCCAGGGTCAGTGCAACGGTATTTGCCGGCTCCAGCGGGGTTATTGATATCGAGCGGGAAGTTGAACTCGGTAAAGCAATACACTCAAAAGGGGTGTTATTACTGACCGGGTATCTCGGTGCCAAGTATGCCCGTAATTTCCCGCTGACCCTGTGTGCAAATATTGCGATGGAGCAGTCGTATGGTCATATTGATGGCGACAGCGCCTCCCTGGCCGAAGTGTGTGCCCTTATTTCTGCTATTACCGATATACCCATTGAACAGAGCCTGGCGGTAACCGGTTCGATTAACCAGCATGGTCAGGTCCAGGCAATTGGTGGAGTTAATGAAAAAATTGAAGGGTTTTTCCGGTTGTGTCAGTCACGCGGATTAACCGGCGAGCAAGGGGTTATTATTCCGGCCAGTAATCAGCTTAATCTGGTACTGCGCGATGAGGTGATTGCGGCCGTGGCAGCGCAAAAGTTTCATATTTATGTGGTGAAAACTGTAGATGAAGCACTGGCATTGTTAACCGGTGAAGAAGCCGGCGAGCTGAATCGACGCGGTCAATATCCGAAAAAATCGGTCAATGGCCGGGCAATGCAACGTTTGGCTGAAATTGCCGAACTGGTCAATGGTGCGCTGGATGAATAGCCCGCGCGCAGACCAGCCTATTGTTGTGCTGTACGCCGATATAGATGAGCAACGGGTACAGCAGCAGATATTGCCGTTATTGCGGGCCCGGTTAGGAGAGGGCTTTTCCGCGCTGAAAATTCAGGTATTTAACCCTGAACAGCTCGCCGGGTTTATCGCGGGCAGTCGTCTGTTGTGTTACCTGAGCGATGAGATGCTGCGCGAGCTGGTATTGCAGATCCAATCCCAGCAATTAACCCTGGCGTTATTACCTCACCCCGAAATGAAACATGCTCGTTATGGCTTTGGTATTGCCGGCAAAATGGAAGATGCGCTGACCGATGCATTAAACAATAACGCTACCGAAGCTGATTTACTGTTATGTAACGACGTGCCGGTGTTTAATTCAGTGGTCATTGGTGATGCGTTAACCTTAACCCCGGGAGAAGCACTGGCCGAGCCTTTAGCGCAGCGGATAAAACGGTTTGTCCGGTTAGTGAAAGGTATTGGCAAGGTTACGTTTAACGCCTTTAAAATTACCACCCACAAAGAAAAAATTGTCGATACCGCAGCACTGGGTATTGTGGTGGTTGAGCATGGCCGCAGCTCCGTATTGTCAAGACGACTGGTGGCGGATTCCAGCGTAAACGACGGTATGTTGCATGCGTTGGTGCTGGCACCACGCAGCGTGTTTGAAATGCTCAGGTTTCTGTTTGCATCCTTGTTTTTGCGCGAATACTGGAATAATAACAGTCCGTCTTTTGTCGGCCATGTTAAAAGCCGTAGCCTTAGGATCAGTAGCCCAAAGCTGATCAGTTACACGCATGATGGCTTGATTGAAAAAAACAGTGTCTTACATTTAAAAGTTGAGCCGCGAGTATTGCTGCTGGCGCCGGGGCGATATCTGGCACTGGAAGAGGCTGAAACGGAAAGCAAAGAAGCTGTCAGAACCAAAGCATTGCCTGCTGGCAAAGCAAAGAGCGAATTGGTGACCTATCCGCTGCCTTGGATCCATCATGCAGCAACCGACGAGTTTAAAGAGCTATTTATGGCAATGCGCGAGAGTGCAAAAGCCTCGTCATCGTATTTAACCCTGATGGTACTGGCGACCTTGCTGGCAGTATTTGGCTTATTTGCTAACTCTACCCCGGTTATCATTGGCGCAATGATCTTAGCGCCATTAATGGGGCCTATTGTCTCAATGGCGCTGGGTACACTGCGTCAGGACGTGAGTTTAATGCTCATCAGCAGTCGCAGTATTGCGGTTGGTACCGGTTTGGCGATGGGCTGTGCCATGGTGGCGACCTGGTTTATCCCGCTAACCACCATTAACAGCGAAATCGCGGCGAGAATAAGCCCAACCTTACTTGATTTAGGGGTGGCGGTAATATCCGGTATTGCCGGCGCCTATGCTCATGCGCGGGCCGAGGTAGCGAAAAGCTTGGCCGGCGTGGCGATAGCGGTTGCGCTGGTACCTCCCTTAGCGGTGGCAGGGATTGGCCTGGGTTGGCTGGATTTTACGGTGTTCTGGGGGGCTTTTTTATTGTTCCTGACCAATCTGGTTGGGATAATTTTAGCCGCCGTTATTACCTTTATGTTTCTGGGTTACAGCCCGTTTCACCGGGCGAAGCGCGGGTTAGCACTTACTTTAATCCTGGCTGCTATCTTGTGTATTCCACTGGCTATTGGCTTTGGTCGTATGGTGGCAGAGCATCAGGTAGTGCAGCAACTGGATGGTATAGAGCTGGACGAAGTAAAATTGCGGGATGTAAGTGTGCGCCCCGGTACGCCGCTTAGGATCAGTCTGACTCTGGTGTCAGGCAGTGCAGTGGACGATGCTACTATGGACCGGGTAAAACAGCGCATTGAGCAGAAATTGCAGCAAAGCGTCGAACTGGAAATCGGGGTTAAGGTGATCCGCTAAGCCCAAAGGCTATAACATGACGGTGCAGTTTCTGCCCTGATTTTTTGCCTGATACAAGGCTTTGTCAGCCTGATTAAGCAAGACTTTGTCACTGATGTCCTGGCCCACTTTCAGGCAGGCGATACCCAGGCTGATCGTAACAAAGCCCGCTGTGGGACTGGCCTGGTGGGGCAGCATTAAGGCTAATACTTCCAGGCGTAGTTGTTCCGCCATAATAAACGCTTGCTCCGGGCTGGTATTAGGCAGCACGCAGGCAAATTCTTCTCCACCATAACGGGCCACCAGATCGACCTGACGCTGTAAGGTGGTAGCGAGGGTGTTCGCTATCGCTTTTAAGGTGTCGTCACCAGCAAGATGACCATAGCTGTCGTTAAACGCTTTAAAGTCGTCAACGTCTAACAGGATCACTGCCAGAGGCTGCTTCATTCGTTTGGCCATTGCCACACTACTGTGTAAATGCGTGTCGAAGTGGCGGCGATTAGCAATGCCGGTAAGGCCATCCGTTAAAGACTGGCGCTCTAATGCCGTTTGCTGAGCCGTCACCGTATTACTGTACTGGTTAAAAGAGCGGGCGATCTCAGCAATTTCATCGTTGCTGCGGAACAAACGATCGTCCTCTGCAAAGCCACTACCAGCCTGAACTTTCTCATTCAGTAATTTTAAACGCTTAATTACCCGCTTCTGGGTATAAAACATAATAGTCAGCAGTAACAGTATCGCGGCCAATGCCAGGGCGGCACTAAACTGGTTTTGCCGGGCCAGTGAATTAGAAGATTGCTGGCTTAACTGCATTAGCGATGCCGCGGACTGATAAGCATTAAGTTCGGTCTCGCTGGCGTAATCTGTTACCAGACTGCGTAAAAAGTTTGCCTTGCCGGTGGCTCTGGCGATATTGCTCAGCTCTGCCTCCCGTAACGCCAGGATCCCTTGCTCATTCAGCAACGCATCCAGCAGTTGCTCATGCAGCACCTGTGCGGCTGGTTGTGCGGTGGCGCTCAACTCATTAAGCATTATTTTGTTGCTTGCCAAAGCCATATTCAGTTCTTTCCGACTTTGGCGCAGGTTATATAAGCGGTCAATGCTATACAGGGCGGTAATATCGCGCAATAACCCTGAATAGTGGAGCAGCCAGGGCTGATTGGCAGTCAATTGCTGACTTTGTTGTTGCAGCTGTTTCAACTTATCCAGCCAGTTGCGGCTTTGCTGCTGCAAAACCAGACGCTCAGCAATCAGCATGTCTAACGATCGAGCCTCATCTGCAATCAGTTGCAGCCGTTGTTGCTGATACTGATGTTGAACATACTGTTGATGATCAAGACTACTGATCTGAACAATAATCTGCCGTATCTGCTGTGACGCTCTGTCCCTGGCTGCCTGGCTGACCGCATTGCGTAACAGTTCCGACTGCAGGTGAAGCGCCTTTACTTTATCGTGCACCTGGCTGGCTTCCAGTACAGCAGGAACGGCTTGCTCCGCCACTTTACTGACAATTTGCTGCGCCTGGTGCAGGCGATGGTAAAACAACAAACTGAGTAAAACAAACAGCAGCAGGATCAGCAATAACGAGGCGAATAATAACCTGGCGCTGGAATAATAACGTTTAGTAGCTGAACTCATGGTTTACCCTGCTGGCTGATATCTTGCAGCCGGCCTTCTGTTTCCAGTTTAATGCTCTGCTGATTTTTAATCGCGGCGGCAACAATGTCTGCAATGTTTCGATCGCTGGGGTTAAAGAAATTCAGTTTGCTGCGTTTTTCCAAAGTTTCAAATCCATCGCCGCCCTCGGCCAGATACTCCAAGGTAGCAACGTTATACATTTTAGTGCTGACAACGGGGTCGCCGTTAACCAACAGTTTTATAACCCGGCTACCCGCTGGGGCGGTGCTATCGAACAGCAGAGTAAAACCGGAGACTTGCAAAAAGTATCCGCGTTGGTTGTCTAAGCCACTGAGCCCATGTTCAAAAATACTGACTAAATCCTGGCCACTCAGTTGCAGCAGCACGGGTGTATTTCGAAAAGGTAACTCGGCCAGAATATCGCCGCGGGTAAGTAAGGTACCCGCCGGGTAATCTTTCACCCCACGAATTGTGCCGCTGTTGAAAAACGCCAGTTGGGCATCGGTGTAGTTTTTCAGGGTATCGGCTACAAAATTGGCAAAAGCATTCTCTCTGTTGCGCACGTCATCCCGGCGGGTGGTAAAGTTTAGCTCGGTCCGTCCCAAGGGTTCCTGTAACAATAGTTGTAAACGCTGAGTGTGGGTGGCAATTTTTCTGGCGATATCCGGCTCTGCTGGTAACGTTGTCAGCTCAATGTAAGTGGACGTCAGGTTCTCCAGCTGATGATCAGCTTGAAGGTCTGCTTCAACGATGATAGCCTGATTAAGTTGCTGTTGCAGAATAATATTTGGCTGGTTGGGCAGCAGTTGCTTACCATCATAATTATTGCGAAATGCTAGGCCAATAGTACCTTTCTCCAGCAAGCGGGGTAAGAAATCCAGCTCGATAGTGTGCATTAATACCACCAGGTTAGCACCCTGCGCTTTAAGTTTCGCTGCCTGCAAGGCGATAGCTTGCTCGGCCGGTGTTACCTGTAATCTATCGAGCGCGTATTGCTGAATAACATAGGGTGCAACCAGCGCTATCACTCCCAGCTTAATGTCAGCTTGCTGCACCAGAATACTGTCTACCAGACCATCAAGGTTACCCTCAGTCATCGGATCATACAGGTTGCTTAGTACGAGCGGGAAAGCTGCTTCATAGGCCCGTTGTGACAGCTCTTCCGACAAATAGACAAAATCGCGGTGCGAAACCGCCATAGCGTCAGGCGCTAAACTATTGAGAATATCGATAATATGGGCACCGCGGTCAAAAAAGCCGAGGGGGCTTGGGCCAATACTACCGCCGCCAAACAAAAAAAAAGTAGGCGTATTTTTGTTGCGAGTTTGCTGTAACAACGTTGCCAGTTGCGAGAAGTTGGCCTGGGAGTGATTCACTTCTGCCAGTTCAGCAGCATAGATTATGGTGAATTCAGACTCAGCGCGGCTGAATAGCAGTGGGTTGCTTAGCAATAATACCAGCAGCACTAACCTGAACAAAACGGTCATAAGTGGTTAATTTCACCTGAAACTCAGCTTTAGCATTCAGTCTAATAGATCTGCTGGCGATGAGCAAAACAAAGTAAAAGCCGGAGTTAGTCTGGCCAGTTGTCTGAAAAGAAAAGGGCGGAGTAACGGACAGATGTTGCCAGGTTGGCGCGAATAAAAAGCCGGCATTACGCCGGCTATGTAGTAGGTTAATAAATTAACCACATTTTCTTGGGCCGCCTTTACATGGCGTCGGTTCTGGATCAGTACCACCGCCACCGCCACCGCCACCAACTGTGCCGGTACAGCCATTTGCTGTCAGGTAGTCATAAGCCGCTTTTGCTTTAACAATACCGTAGCCGAAGTAAACGTCCTTGCCCGCTGCGCCTGCATCTTGTGCCGTCGCTTTTAAAGCGTTACGAATTTCAGTGCCGCTGCAGCTTGGGAAGTTAGACCAGACCAGCGCCGCTACACCGGAGACAGCAGGTGTTGCCATCGACGTGCCGCTCATATAACCATAATCGCTGGCTGAAGATGAAATAGTAATGTTAGCAGCACCGACCAGGTTGCTACGTGACTCTAAAGCTGCACCGTATGACGGGATATTAGCTGCGCCGGTAACGTCCATATAAACCGGGCCTTCGCCAGCAACGTTGTTAATGACAATTGCGCCGATACCACCAGAGTTTGCACAGTTATTAATTTTGTCAGCAAACGATATGACACCACGATCAATCGTACAGATTTTACCGTTTGCACCAGCATCAGTCGTTTGAGCGGTACCCATATGGTAAGTCGCGTTGTTCAGAGAGCCGGTGTTATCAGAAGGTGCGGCAGCAAAACCAACACCGTCAGCAACTGCTGTCACCATTGAAGTGCCGCCTGCAGGGTAGGTTGATAAGGTATCCACACCGCCCGCAGAGGCTTCTACACAGAAACCGTCATTAGTAGTGGTGGTGGCCGTTTTGCCACGACCAGACGTTACTGTACAAGATGGATACTGCGAGAAAGTAGCGATGTTATTATTGGCATCGTTAGCACCGATCATCATTACCGAAGCATAACCTGCCGGGTAAGAGCGGGTGGTATTACCGTCGTTACCTGCCGCTGCCAGCACTAAGCCACCATTGTTGGTAAAGGTGTTAAAAGCGTTTTCTTCGGTACTGTTGGCACCGCCACCGCCTAAACTCATACTAATAATCTTCGCACCATTCTGAGCACACAAGTTGGCAGCATGGGCTAAGTCTGACGAGTAAGCCCAGCCAGCGGCATTAAATACTTTAATAATATGCATCGGGTTACCTGGCGCCATGCCGATGACACCGATACCATTATCGGCAGCAGCAATGGTACCTGCAACGTGGGTACCGTGCGGGCCACCGTCACGGAACCAGTCGCCTGACCGGGAATCACTGGTGCCAGTAATGTTTGACCAGTCGAAATCGTTATTGCCACCACCGGTCTCTCCGGTATCGCGGGCAATGCCTGAGTCGATAACACAAACCTTTTTGGCATTACCTAAGTTCAAGCCAACCTGATTGGCCTGCGACTGATAAACGGCATAAGGGGTTAATTGCTGGGTTGCCGGATTACCGGCATCATCGTTGAACAGTGCCATAGCATGGCGTTTAACATCAGCCTCAACCAGTTTAATATGAGGGTTATTTAGCAGGCCTTTAATTTCACTTAATGATTTACCGCTAAATTGCGCGGCGATAAAACCATCAGCGTCAACTTTAATTTCGCCACCAAGCTGTTTAGCAAGCGCTTTAACAACGCCTTTCTTGCTGTTATCAACCTGAATAATAACTCTGTCAGATGCGGCAGCAGCGGTGGTAACACCCATTGCCAGCAAAGTAGCGGTAGCTATAGTGGATAATTTATTTAGTTTCATTCAAATACTTCCTTTGGATTTATCAGTCGTTGCAGCTGATTTTTTGTAAACTGTCGCGCTCTGTCGGCGCTTTAACGCATTGCTTTATAATTCAACACCACTTTGTTTTGCCACAGAACAACAAGCAAAGCAAACAGTAAATGTCAGCTTTCCGAAAACAGCCGTTAAGTGTGATTACTGTGAAATTAATTGGTTTCACAAATGTAACTGAATGTAATGAATAGGTTTTAGTTTCTTTTAAAGGTAAAAATGCTAGTACTTTACTGATGAAGGCAGCTTGGTAGAACGCGGGTTGGTAGAACGCGGGATCAGGCCGAGGTTTGGCGAAAACGAAGGCCCATTAAGGTGCCAAGCAGCACTAAGCCAACAATGATAGCCAGCGGCCAGTCACCAACACGACTGTACCAGGTGCGGCCAGTGCTTAGGGTTACGGTATCAGATAGTACGGCCTCTTTAAATTGAGGCAGCTGTCTGGCAATGGTGCCGTCGGGTTTAATGGATGCGGTGATGCCATTGTTTGTTGCACGCAGTAGCGGCCGGCCAAACTCTCGGGCCCGCATCTGAGCTATTTGCAAATGCTGGTGGGGGCCGATACTGTCGCCAAACCAGGCATCGTTGCTGACCGTCAGAATAATATCGGTGTCAGTGGTAAAGTTGGCGCGTATTTGGCGCGGAAACGCAATTTCAAAGCAAATGGCACTTAACAGCTGATAATCATTCGCCAGTAAATTAGGCTGCACGTAATTGCCGCGGGTAAAGGAGCTCATGGGTAAATCAAAAATGGGCGCCAGATGACGCAGCCATTGCTCAAATGGAACAAATTCGCCAATCGGCAATAAATGGTGTTTGCTAAAACGGTTAGCATGGCCATAAAAGTACTGGCCTTCTGTCGCAGCCGCCGTGTCTTTGCCAAGCACGATTAAATTGTTCCAGGCTTGCCCGGTTGCAAGGTTATAGTCCAGGATCCCGGTGATCAGTGCGGCATCGTTGTAAAAAGCGGCTTTATTTAAATTATCCAGAAAAGCATCGGCCATCGGTTCCAGTTGCGGGATGGCCGCTTCTGGCCAGATCACGATATCGGCTGCGGCGAAATGCGGCCGGGTCAGATCCAGATATTTGAGCATGGTTGGCCACTCCTGCTCAGGTTGCCAACGTAAATCCTGCTTAATATTACCTTGCACCATCACAATATTGACGCTGTCGCTCTGGTAATTCCAGCCTTTGAACTGTTGCAGCAAAGGGGCGCTTAACATGATGAGCCCTGCTAATACGGCCGGACCAACTCGCTGTAATACCGGGCCGCTCTGATACAGACAGACTAATGCTGCCGCGCTGGCTGCCAGGATAAAGCTGATACCGGTTTCGCCGATTAATGGCGCAAAGTCCGCTAAGCCGGCGCTAGTCTGGCTGTAGCCCAGAGATAACCATGGAAAACCGGTAAGCAGGGTGCTGCGCAACCATTCAACGCTAACCCAGAGCGCGGCAAAAATTAATACACCAACACTATTTTCATTGTGCCGTTTTAGCGTAAACCAGTATGTAAGCAGCGTCGCAAGTGCCGGGAATAACGCCAGATAGCTAACCAGTAATGCCATTAAACCCAGGCTGGCAATCAGTGGTAAGCCACCAAACTGATCAATACTGACATGCACCCAGCTAATACCGACACCAAACCAGCCAACACCATAGAAAAAGCCGGCAAGCAGCGCCTGGCGCCACTGACTGGCCCGACTTAGCAGCAATACTAAGATTGCCAGGGTGAAAAAAGGCAGCCACCATAGTGTGAAGGGCGCAAACGCCAGGGTATTCAGCGCCCCGGCGCCGGTTAGCAACAGTGCAGCCGCGACCGATTTAAGCTTGCTGGTAGTTTGGGTGACGGTAGTTATGATCCGTTATCCTCAGTGGCAACACTCTGTTTGGCTTTAATTACCTGAAGCTGCAATAGGCGCCGACTGTTAGCTTTACTGACTTTAAAAGTCAGATCACCCAGCTGAATACTTTCGCCCCGTTCAGGCATATGACCAAACGCATGCAGCACGATACCACCAATGGTATCGGCATCTTCCTCGTCAAAACCAGTGCCAAAGCTCTCGTTGAATTCATCCAGCGGCGTAAGAGCACTTACCTGAAATACGCGGGATGCCATTTTTTTAATATCGTTGTCTTCTTCGTCGTCGTGTTCATCTTCAATTTCGCCGACAATTTGTTCCAGAATATCTTCAATGGTGACCAGGCCCGATACGCCGCCATATTCATCAACCACTATCGCCATATGGTAGCGTTTTTGCCGAAACTCTTTGAGTAATGCATCTACTCGCTTACTCTCGGGAATAATGACTGCCGGGCGCAAAAACTCGCCGATATGCCAGTCCGTCTGATTAGGATCCAAAGCATATTGCAATAAATCCTTAACCAGTAAAATACCTTCAACGTGATCTTTGTCTTCGTTGACGACCGGATAACGGCTGTGGTTATTTTCAAGTAAGATAGGTAGGAAAGCGCTGACCGGTTGTTCTATATCGATGGTTGCCATTTGCGAGCGTGGCACCATAATGTCACGGGCCCGCATTTTTGATACATCCAGCACGCCCTGCAGCATGCTTTTGGTGTCACTATCGATAAGCTCGCCTCTGGCCGCTTCGCTTATGATATCTTCCAGGTCTGATATATCCTGTGGCTCTGCACTAAAAATACTGGCGATACGATCTAACCAGGTTTTGCCGGCAGAACCGCGGCTAGAGTGGGGGTTGTCGTCACTCATTCGTGAACTTATGCTCCATTAGTAATAAGAAACCTAGTTATCATCCAATAAATAGGGATTATTGATGCCAAGACCGGCCAAAATTTGAATTTCTTCTGCTTCCATCTCTGCGGCATCGTCGTCATTTATATGGTCAAATCCCAATAAATGCAAGCAACCGTGCACAACCAGATGGGCCCAGTGGTCGTTCAGGGTTTTATGTTGTGCCACCGCTTCAGCATGCACTACCGGGGCGCAGATCACCAGATCGCCAAGTAGCGGCAGCTCAAGTCCAGGTGGGGCCTGAAAAGGAAAGCTCAGTACATTGGTTGGTTTATCTTTGCTGCGATATTGCAGATTAAGCTGCTGGCTCTCTGGACTATCGACAATTCGGACGGTAACCTCAGCCTCGTCCTGAAAAGGTTGCACTGCAGCGTTAAGCCAGCGTTGAAAGTCGGCTTGCTCAGGAAGATTGGCAGCAGCACTGGCGAGTTGCAGATCAAGGATGATGCTCATTATTCGGCGGTGTTCCTAAGCTTTTCAGCTTCATGGCTTTCATATGCCTGAACAATACGCTGGACGATCGGATGTCGTACCACATCTTTGGCATTAAAAAAGTTAAAGCTGATCTCAGCGACCTCGCTTAGCACATCAATCGCATGTTTTAAACCTGAATACTGGCCGCGGGGTAAGTCAACCTGCGTAATGTCACCGGTTATCACCGCTTTGGCACTGAAACCAATCCGGGTTAAAAACATTTTCATCTGCTCTGTCGTGGTATTCTGGCTTTCATCAAGAATAATAAAGGCATCGTTCAGGGTACGGCCGCGCATGTAAGCCAGCGGCGCAATCTCTATTACTCCACGTTCCAGATACTTTTCCACTTTTTCAAAGCCAAGCATCTCAAACAACGCATCGTATAAAGGGCGCAGGTAAGGGTCGACTTTCTGGGCCAAATCACCCGGTAAGAAACCGAGTTTTTCACCTGCTTCCACGGCAGGGCGGGTTAACACGATGCGTTTTACCAAACCGCTTTCCAGCGCATCAACGGCACAGGCTACCGCCAGATAAGTTTTGCCGGTTCCCGCCGGGCCGATACCAAAACATACATCATGCCGAAGCACATTGGCCACATAGCTGGCCTGATTCGGGTTGCGGGCTTTCACTAAACCTTTTTTAGTTTTCAGGCTGAAATCGCCGCTACTGCCATGATCGTTCTGATACTGAATATCAAAGTTTTCACTGATGGTCAGATGCACCTGCTCCGGGGTAATGGCTTGCGCCTGTTGCTTATTACCGCGGGTAAGTTGGAATAGCTGGCGCAGAATATCTGCGGCTGCGGCAACATTAACATCCGGTCCGGCAACTTTGAACAGGTTATCCCGATAGTTGATATCAACCAGCAAACGCCGTTCAATATGTTTTAAGTTATCGTCATAAGGGCCGCACAACAGGCTTAATCTGTTATTGTCGGCCGGTTCCAGTACCAATTCAGTTACATTCAGGTTGTCAGTGTTCAATAGTGCACTCGCGGTTAAGGCCGGTTCACGGCGTAAAAGTGGTTACACCTAAAGGATCCGCTTTAGGTTGTCTGGCTAAGATCTGGGCTGGCGCAATTTCCCGGCGCAGGCCCATTTCAGTTTCGGTGCGCAGTAAATCACCGCGCAATGAATTACTGAAAACGTCGGTAATTTTTACGTCGACAAACTGGCCAATCATCTCTGGCGAACCTTCAAAATTAACGACCCGGTTGTTTTCAGTTCGGCCGGTCAATTCCATAATATTCTTTTTTGATGGCCCTTCAACCAGGATCCGCTGCTCCGTACCCAACATGTTACGGGCAATTTTCAGTGCCTGCTGATTAATTCTGTCCTGGAGAATATATAAACGCTGTTTTTTGGTGTCGTCGCTGACATCATCTGGCAAATCTGCCGCTGGTGTACCCGGACGTGCGCTGTAAATAAAGCTGAAGCTCATATCAAAGCCAATTGCCTGGATCAGATCCATAGTGGCCTGAAAGTCAGTATCGTCTTCACCGGGAAAACCAATAATAAAATCCGATGACATGCTTAAATTTGGCCGGATTTTTTTCAGCTTACGAATTTGTGCTTTGTATTCCAGTGCCGTGTGGCCACGCTTCATTAAATTTAAAATACGATCTGAGCCTGACTGCACCGGTAAATGTAAATGATCAACAAGTTCCGGCACGTCACGATACACTTCAATAATATCGTCGCTAAATTCAATCGGGTGCGAAGTGGTGTACCGGATCCGGTCAATACCATCAATCGCGGCCACTAAACGCAGCAATTCTGAGAAGTGGCAAATATTGCCATCATGAGTGTCACCGCGATAGCCATTAACGTTCTGGCCCAGCAGGTTAACTTCCCGCACGCCCTGTGCTGCCAGTTGGGCTACTTCGAAGAGTACGTCGTCTAACGGCCGGCTAACTTCCTCACCACGGGTGTAGGGCACAACACAAAAGGTACAGTATTTCGAGCAGCCTTCCATAATCGAGACAAAGGCCGTCGGGCCTTCTGCTTTAGGTTCAGGCAGTCGGTCAAATTTCTCTATTTCAGGAAATGATACATCCACTACCGGCGAATGAGAGCCTTTAACGGCGTTAATCATTTCTGGCAGGCGGTGCAGGGTTTGCGGCCCAAATACAATATCAACAAAGGGAGCACGTTCGCGAATGGCTTTCCCTTCCTGTGAGGCGACACAGCCGCCAACCCCGATGATTAGATCCGGATTTTTTTCTTTTAATGGACGCCAGCGACCCAGTTGATGAAACACTTTTTCCTGTGCTTTCTCCCGGATGGAGCAGGTATTAAGCAGAATAACATCTGCATCTTCTGCTTCGTCGGTCAGGGTGTAGCCATGTGTTGCATCCAGCAGGTCTGCCATTTTTGAAGAGTCATACTCATTCATTTGGCAGCCCCAGGTTTTAATGTGCAGTTTTTTGCCCATTGGTGGTCGTTACCTGTGTTGTCGCGTCTGAAAAAGGGAGCGTATTTTAGCCTGTTCGGCGCCACAGTGCCAGCGTCCTTGGCAAAAGCTTTGTACTACGCCATTTTACTTGGTACCGCGCTGTACCGCTGCACCTAAAACAGGCGCTGGCGGGTGGTAACGTAGCCAGCATAAAAAATGATAATTACCCCAGCCAGCCAGCTTAGGGTTACCGGCTCTTGCCAGAATAAATAACCAAAAGCACCGGCAAACAGCACGCTGCTGTAGGTCCACATGCCGATATCACTGGCTGGAGCAACGGCAAAGGCACTGGTCATGGCCAGTTGACCAACTGCGGCGAGCATGCCCATTGCCGCAAACGCCAGCCACACCTCGCTGCCAAGAGGTTGCCAGTAAAAAGGTACCGGTATGGCAGAGAGCACGGCAGTCAGCAGGGAAAAATAAAAGACGATGCGCACCGCCGATTCAGTGCTGGCCATGGCCCTGATGGTGGTTTTGGTAATGGCGACTAAAAATGCCGCAAATAGCGCCAGTAATAACACCATATTTAAACTGGGATCCGGGCTTGGTAGGGCCAGAATAACGCCGACAAAGCCAAGGACAATGCCAAAACGGGTAATACGGCTTGGCCGCTCATTCAGCCAGAAACGTGCCAGTATTGGCACGATAAAAGGGGATAACATAATCACCATCATGGCCTGGGCCAGTGGTAATTGTGATAGCACATAAAAGAAGCAGTACATGGAAACCAGGCCTGTTAGTGCCCGGCTTACATGCAAGTACCAACGCTGAGTTTTCAGCATGGCAAAGCCATGCCGGTATAAAAATGGCAGCATCAGTAGCAGCGCAAACAGGTTACGAAAAAACACAATTTGCACTTCGCTGGCCATGTCGCTACTGTATTTCACCACGGCACCAATACCGGCAAAGCAGGCTTCAGCCAGCAGTAACAGCAGGGCGCCTTTGAGCAGGTGAGGTTGCATAACAATCCTGGCAGCGGGGTGATTTGGCTGCGCATTATAGCAGGCCTGTACCGGGGCAAACGAGTCGCCAGCACATTTTGGTCGCAGCAAGCTGCCAGCTTATCTGATCAGGCACTATCGCTTCGGGTTATTGCTGCTGCCAAAACGGCGGGATCTCTGCTGCTGGCAAGGGTTTTGAGAAAAAGTAGCCCTGAATTAAGCTGCACTGGCGCTCGGTGAAAAAGGCCAGTTGCTCAGAGGTCTCAACCCCCTCGGCGATACAATACATGCCCAGGCTGCTCGCCATACTCAGCATGGCATCGATAATGGTCTCGTCGCTTTTATCGATGCCAATGTCACTGACAAAACTTCGATCAATTTTTATCGCATCTATCGGCAGTTGCTTTAAGTATTTTAACGAAGAGTAGCCGGTGCCAAAATCATCCAGTGCTAACTGAATGCCCAGGGCACTTAATGCCAGCATGGTTTCAATGGCGCTTTGCTGATCATTCATCAGAGCGCTTTCTGTTACTTCAAAGCGCAGACAACTGGCTGGGATCCCGTATTTATGCAGCAATGCTGAAGTGTGACTGGCCAGATTACTTTGTTCCAGATGCTGTGGTGACAAATTAACCGACAAATAAATATCGATACCATCCTGGCGCCATTGGCTTAAATCGGCCAGCGCCCGTTCCAGTAATTGCTGTGTCATGCTAACAATCAAGCGTAACTCTTCTGCCAGCGGAATAAAATCGACGGGGGAGACCACCCCGTCAGCACTTTGCCAGCGCATCAGCACTTCAGCCCCAACCATTTGTTGTTTGCTGCTGTCGACAATGGGCTGATACACATTGAAAAACTCGTTATTTTGGTGCGCTTTACGTAGCCGGGTTTCGCGTGCCAGCTGCATATGCGCTTTTTCGTTCATTTCGGTGGTAAAAAACTGGAAGTTATTCCGACCTGCTTCTTTGGCGTGATACATGGCCACGTCAGCGTGTTTCAGCAGTTCCTGCGCAGTCAGTGCATCATCCGGGTATAAAGCAATGCCTATACTGGGCGAAACGCCAACGGTATGCGGCCCCAGCTGCATTGGTTCGCTAACCACGGATAACATTTTGCGTGCCACCATACTGACGTTTTCACCGCGACGATACCCTTCGAGCAACACCACAAATTCGTCGCCGCCAAGCCGCGCCACGGTATCCCGCTCCCGTAACGACAAGCCAAGCCGCCTGGCGACTTCTTTTAGCAGTAAATCGCCAATATCGTGGCCCAGTGAGTCATTAACCTGTTTAAATTTATCTAAGTCGATAAAACATAATGCCAGCGCCTTTTTCTCACGTCGGGATTGCTCCATTGCGTGTAATATCCGGTCCATTAGCAGCGCCCGGTTTGGTAAGCCGGTTAACGCATCATAATTGGCCAGGTAGCGCAGTTCTTCTTCCGCCATTTTCTGGGCGGTAATATCGGTAAACACCAGCACGTAAAACGCGACCTGTTGCTGCTCACCAATGGCACTGATATTAATCAGGGTAGGGCGTTCGCGACCATCTGGGGTTATAACCTGTTCTTCACCCTGCCAATGCGCGCCGGCGGTTAATTCTTGCAGCAACTTCGTATAAAAGCGCCGGCGTACCAAGCTAATCCCCAGATGGTGAGTGCGAGGGTTATCAAGGTACTGTTCGACACTGCCAAACGCCACAGAGAATGACTGATTTGCGGCAATGACCCGTTGCTTACAGTCTAAGATAACCACCCAATCGCGGGTTTGCTGAAACGCTTCGCCGAACAGTTTCGCTTTTTCCATATTGGCCCGGGTTTCGGTAATGTTGCTGTAAGTACCACTAACCCTGATCACCTGCTGATTGCTATCGAGCGCCGTCGCCCGGCCCTGATCGCGAAACCACAGCCACTGGCCATTTTTGTGCTTTAAACGGTAAGTGAGATCAAAACTAGCATCGGGATGTTGCAAAAAACGTTGCCATTGTTGCTGATAGTTTTCGCGATCTTCCGGATGAATAAGGGATTGATGCTGTTGCAGGGTAATCGTATTCATCTGCTCGCTATAGCCCAGCATCAATTGCATTCTGGAGCCATATAAGCTGTTTTTGTCCTCATGCCATTCAAAAGCGCCGCTATTGACAGAAGCCAGCGCCTGCTTTAACCGTTGTTCGCTGGTTGACACCTCCTGATGGGCTTCACTGATAATTCGCTGCTGCTCACGGCGCAGTCGATACAGATGATAAAATAATGCCAGGCCAATAATGGCATAAAATGTCAGCGCCCATGGCGAGCGCCAGGGCGCTGGCTTAATTTTCAGATTAACCGAGACAATGTCACTTTCTTTGCCGGTATAAGGAGCAATGGCGACAACATGAAAGCGATAATCGCCGCTGCGAAGCCTCGGGAAAACCACGTTATTGGCTTTTTGCTCCGGGTAGTTCAGCTTGTCAGACCCTTCCAGCCAGAAGCGGTAGCGCATTTTATGGTTATCCCGAAAATGCATGGCGCTAAATTGTAATTGAATACCGAGGTCGTCGTGATCAAGTTGAAATACTTTTTTGTTCAGTATGCCGCTCTGGTTTTTAAAATCACCACTAAGCACATTGATGTCAGTAATATTTACCTTGGGTAACGGCTCACTAATGGCCAGTTTAGCGGGGTCAACCAGCGTAACACCGCGCATGCTGCCAAAAGCTATTCTGCCATCAGCCAGTCTGGCAGATGCGTCGCCGTTGTATTCATGCACTCGTAAACCATCTGTTTTGGTAAAGTGCTCTATTTGCAAGGTATCAGGTTGCAGTCTACTCAGGCCGCTATGCGAGGAAAACCAGATATTACCCGCCTGATCTTTTTGCAGCGCATATACTTGTTGCGCCATTAATTTGTCGTTAACGGTAAAATGGTGTTTAAGCGTTAGTGATTCGCTGTCAAAACCGAGTAAACCAACACTATTTATTCCTACCCACAGGATGCCGTAATCATCGACTACCATGCTATCAGCATATCGATATACTTCGGGGCGGTAGTTGCTGGTTTGGTAGAACAAACTTATTTTATTCAGGCGGCTATTGTAAATCCACAGTTGATCGGAGGCAGCTACCAACAACTCATCAGGTTTGCCGGGTAAAGCACCAACAATGCCGGCATAATAATACAATGGCATTTGCTGGAATATCTCCAGCTCGGAAATCATGCCTGTCGCGGGTGTGTAACGATATATTTTATCTTCAAAATAGAAATATAACCGAGTCTGACCCTGATGATTTTCAACGTTGTAGAAGTTATACCCTAATAATTTACGCAGAGTTTCGTCAGCGACGGGTAACGGTAGTAATTCATTGCTTCGGGTATCGAATAAATTTAAGCCGGTGGACGAGACAAACCATAACCAGTTGGGGTTGTTTGGGTCTAAAAAAAGCTGCTCTACTGTACCAGGATGCCAAACTGCTTTGGGATCAGCAGACACAAAATAGCTGCTGGTCGCACCGGTAACCACATTAATTTTATTCAGACCATTGCTGGTACCCAGCCATAAGTTATTACTATCAGCTTCTGCTGCCATTTGATAGATTTTATCATTACTAAGTTGCTCGCCCAAACTGCTCTGACGGCTTAAATGCTCAAACGCCAAAGAGCGCGGATGCCAGTAGTAAGCTCCGTCGTCACGCGAAGCCAACCAAAACCCGCCAAAGTCATCTGCAGCTATATCTCTGATATTATCGTCAAAAATGCCAAGATTACTGTCGCTAAATCGCAGTAGAAACTGCAGGGTGTTATCGTCATTATTATAAGTAAAGAGCCCTTGCTCGGTGGCAACCAAAGCTTCGTTGCCCTGCCATAACATTTGCCAGATATTATAATCGGCAATGTGTAACTTGGTGTTTGCAGGCGTTGCAGTGTTATCAGCGCCTGTTGCAGCTGCTGTCAGGCTGGTTAAGGCTATGCTGTATAACCCCTCAACCGTACCAATAAATAGACGATCAGCATGTAAATGCAAATATTTGACATTAAGTTGATCTTTACCGACGGTTTGCTTATCAAGGAAAGGGATGGCCCGATGTTCGCCGCTACTGAGATTGTATTGAATAAGGCCATTACTGGTACCAATTAACAGGTACTGGCCATTAAGTAGCAAGGTTCGGGGAATATCATCTTTACCAAGGTATTCTTGTAAACTAATTAGCAGGCTGCTCTGACCGGTATCTTTATTCAGGCGATAGACTTCATCATTCATTGCAAACAGCAGGTGCTGTGCATCTTCATCAAGCAGGTAGTGAATGTAGAAATTCTGGGTGGTTTCTTTATTGTTGGTGATAGCCTTAAAAAGATTAAAGTGACTATTATTATCATCGTATAAATAGATGCCAATGGTCTCAGCGGCGGCCCAAATTCTGCCTTGCTGATCTTCTATTACCTTAGTAAAGCTCACATCATCCAGATTATGCTCGGCGGCTGTGATCCGGTTAACTTTATTAGCATCAAAGCGGTTAATGCCACCCTGAGTGGCAACCCATAAAAAACCATTGCTGTCGATCATCAGGTCAAACACGGTGCTTTGCGATAAGCCCTGATCCGGGGTAAGAGGCTGCAAAAGAGCAACTTTTGCCACGCTTGGGCTAGAAAAGATCAACAACAGGCCAAACATCAGCGTTCTGGCAAAGAACCTGATATGTTCAGACAACAGATCAACTCTGAATATCACGTAATCTCTCCAACCCGGCAGCTTTATATCATTATTAGTGCTACAGCCATTTTGCTGTGACAGACCTTATACCGACACTACCCGCATTGTCTAGTGCGCAGTGTCAGGAGCAGAGTATATAACCTATCTTATTTATGTCATTAATAATATGCTGGCGATATATAAAGCTAACATACTGCTAAACAAAATAATTAACGCGGTTTGTTGGGCGTTTATCAGCATGATAACCCGTAAAATGTCTTTGCCGGTCGGTTCTGCGCCATTCCCAAGGCGCTGTCTGGGTGTTTTCAGCGCCGCATAATACGCCGGACCACCCAGTTTAACACCAAGCGCGGCGGCTCCTGCCGCCAGCAATAGGCGGCTGGGCCAGTAGAAAAAAAGCGTGTCGGCCTGACGATAATTACGCCAGGCTGAGCGAATCCCGGTTTGGATGGCTAGCAATGATGTCGAAATAATCAGTCCGGGCGCTAATGCCAGCTGATAACAGCGCGCGGCGGTGCGACCAAAGTAGCGATAATGAGGGAGTTTGTAGTTCCACTGACGTGCGGCAGTTTGTAGCAGAGTATAGGCCAGAACCAGTAAACCACCTCCTGCTAAAAACCAGAATAACGTGGCGACCAGGTTGGCAGCTTGTTGCTGCAACAGGCTTTCAATACAGGCTTTACTTAAGCCCATTGCCGATAAATTCCCCCGGTCACGCAGCAGTAAGGGCGCAGCTTGCTCTCTGGCCAGGGTAAGCTGCTGGCGTTGCAAACTATTCGCCACAGCTGTCCCTTGCTGCAGACTAAGCCGGCTACCCAGACAGAAATACAAAATAATGGCATCTAATACTAATGGCAGTTCTGATAGCAGATAGAATCCATAGGTGATAGCCAGGGGCAGCAGCACCACCAGCAGTAGTGCCAGGGTGCCGGATAACTGCTGCTGAAAGCTACTGCGGGTGATATCCGGGTGCACTTTTTTAGCCAGACGTTGCAGTATGATGGCAAACGCGTTAAACGGTGCCCTGCTGCCCGGCAATACCATCAGCCGGCTTAGCAGTAGCGCGACTAACGCTATGCTTGGCCAGGCTGGCAGGGCTTCAAGCCAGGGTATCATTGTAAGCTTACGTTGCTCAGCTGAGTTAACAACGCGACTACCATCGCTGAACTGTTTTTCGAGGCAACTTCGAGATAGGCATCAAACGATATCGGTGACTCTTTGCCAGCAATATCGCTAAGACTTCTAATCACCACAAAAGGGGTATTTAGCATATGACACACCTGGGCAATCGCAGCCCCTTCCATTTCCACTGCAAGCATCGTAGGGAAGCGCTCACGAGTTTGCGCTATCCGCTCTGGGTCACACATAAAGCTGTCGCCAGTGGTAATGAGGCCGCTCTTGGTATTACAAAACCCTAAACTGCTAATGGTCTGTTCTGCGGCACTTACCAGTTTTGGGTGGGCAAGATAAGCTGCTGGCATTTGTGGTACCTGACCATACTCGTAACCAAACGCCGTCACGTCGACATCATGATGGCGCACTTCAGTGCCAATGGCGATATCGCCAACATTCAGCTCAGGATCAAAGCCACCTGCCGAACCGGTATTGATAATGCAATCAGGCTGAAAGTGATCAATAAGTAAGGTCGTCGCCACGGCCGCCGCCACTTTACCAATCCCGGATTGGACAATTACGGTCTCGTTGCCTGCCAAGTTACCGCGATAAAATACGTAGTTGCCAATTTGTTCGGTTGTTACCTTACTCAATTGCTGTTTCAGTAAAGCAACTTCCGGCTCCATTGCACCGATAATACCAAAGCGTTTCATAATAGGGCCTCTACACTTAAAAGCGCTAGTATAAAGGCCCTGTGCCAGAAAATCCTCTGTTTATGCGGGCGAATTAAGCTTAATTTGGCCGGCCGGGCCAGCCGCAGTGAGTTGGCCTTGCTGATAATCACGGAGAGCCTGCTCGATTTCGGCTGGCGTATTCATAACAAAGGGACCATATTGTGCAATCGGTTCACCAATGGGTTTTCCTGCCAGTAAAATGAGGCTGACGTCATTACTAGCAATCAATGTGACGCTGTCGCCTTCGCTTAATAAACCAGCATGGTGCGCTTTCAATTGCTGCAGGTTGTCATCTTTTTTTACCGCAAGCTGGCCATCAAAGGGATACAGCATGGCATGATGAGCAGCGGGCAGGGCAACGGTTAACTCAGTGCCGGCTTTCAGCCGGATGTCATAGAACTGAGGCTCTGTGCTCAAGCCGTTAATCGGGCCGGATACGTCCGCGTTACCAAAGCGAAAATTGCCGGCAATGACTTTTACATCGATCCCCTCTGCCGGTTGATAATGCGGTATTTGCTCCGGGCTGATATCCACGTAGGCTGCAGGCTTCATTTTTTCGGTTGCAGGTAAGTTTAACCAAAGCTGAAACCCCCGCATCATGCCGTGCTCCTGCTGCGGCATTTCGGAGTGAATAATGCCGCGACCTGCGGTCATCCACTGCACGCCTCCGCTTTTTAAATGTCCTTGGTTGCCCAGATGATCTTCATGCAGCATATGGCCGTCCAGCATGTAAGTGACGGTTTCAAAACCACGATGCGGGTGCGCTGGAAAGCCTTTTATGTAATCGTCAGCCTGTTCAGAACCGAAACAGTCGAGCATTAAAAACGGGTCAAATCGTAATTGGGCATTTAACCCAAGGCTGCGTTTAATTTTAACACCGGCACCATCTGATACCGATGTGGCGGGAATTATCTGCTGTAAACTGCGGCTGGTCATGGCGTGCTCCTGACATAAGGTGTCTTTTACCTATTAAAGCGCAACTAATCAGAATATAAAATGCCATTTTTGGCCAGTATTCGTTCGAAAAAGCTGAAAGATTACTGCTTACACCACTAAGTTCAGCAGCTGTTAAGTCTGAAGGGCTAAGCTACAACCAATTTCGACACTGACAGTGCGTCACTGACAGATTGAATTGAAAAAGTAATGGAGTAACAAAATGAAAAAAGTATTAGTAGCATCAGTTCTGGTGGCAATGACGGTAAGCGCAAATAGCATGGCTAACCCGGTGTGGGATTATGTCGGTGCGGGTTACACCGATGCCGCTGGTGATGGCCCATACATTGAGGGATCTTTTCGGTTAAATCGTAATTGGGTAGCGGATGCCAGCTATGCTCGTTTATCAAATGGCCCGTTCGATGCAAATCAGCTGAAGGCCGGGTTGAATTACATCTTGGGTACTTCGTTGGGCTTTTCAGCTGATACGCAAACTTATTTGTTAGGTGGTGTTGAAAATTGGTCAGGCGATGCCGATGAAACCGGCGCCTTTGCAGGTGTAGGTATTCGTCATCCTTTAACCCCACAAGTTGAGTTGTATAGCGAAGCGACCTATCACACGGTTTATGATGAGCATGGCAGTTTAGCGGGCGGTATTGCCTATTTTTTAACGCCAGCATGGGCTGTTCGTGGCAATTTAGCGTTAAATAGCGGTGATACCAAAAACGAGTTCCGCTTTGGTGTGTCTTACCAGTTCTAAGCACAACTTTGCTTAAAGTTAGCCGGGCCTTGCCCGGCTTTTTTCTGGCTGAAAATTAACCTTTAAGGCTTACCCTTTGCTCGTGGTCCAGTAACCAGGCTTTATTGTCTAGGCCGCCAGCGTAGCCAGTGAGAGTGCCATTAGCACCAATTACCCGATGACAGGGCACCACGATTGCCAGCGGATTCCTGCTATTAGCTGCTCCCACCGCCCTTACTGCTTTGGGCTTAGCTATGCTCTGAGCAACACTGGCATAGCTGCAGGTTGTGCCGTAAGGTAGCTGACAAAGTGCCTGCCAGACTTGTTGCTGGAACGGCGTGCCGGTCGCCGCCAGAGGCAGGTTAAATGTGGTTAAATCGCCTTGGAAATACTGCTGAAGCTGGGTAGCTGCCAGCCTGGTCATGGCTGATGGTGCATCAGCACTGGCAACAACTTTGCCCAGACTTACCCTGGTTAAGCCAAATGCGTTTGCAAAAATTTGCACGTCGCCCAACGGGCTGTCGATAGTTTGCTGAAACATTTTATCCTCCTTTTTGTAACCAGAGCTGAAAAGTAGCGTAGCTTCTCCAGGGTGCCAGAGTGTCCGAATTGACGGTCTGATTGGTGGTTCTGGCTAGCGCCTTTTGAATACCTAGATCACCAGCTAACCAGATATCACTGTCGCGCTGACCACGCATTCTTGCGTAATTACTGGTCCAGGGGCCAATGCCTTTAATATTAAGCCACTGCTCTGGCGTAGCCTCGGGCTGAGCCAGCATCAAGGCCGCTAAATCCCGCAGGGTCTGCCGGCGTAATGCCGGCACTTTGATCATGCTTAAGTCACTGGCTAACACCGCTTCTGGTGTCGGGAATAGTCGTTTATTTTGAGTAATTGCTTCACCCAGCGCCTGCACCAGCCTGTTAAGCTGGGTGCGGGCGCCGGCAACGCTAACCTGCTGACCAAGAATAGCTCTGACACCGGCCTCCCAGTTATTCCATAACCCCGGAATGCGCAGGCCATGAATAATGCCATCACGAAATAATGGGTGGCCAAGCAGGTGCTGCTCAATTTGCAAAATGTCAGCGTCTAAATCCAGCAACCGGCGCAGGTTCGGCAACAAAGAACTCAGGCCCTGCGTCGCGGGCCAGTGCAAGGTTAACGTCAGGCTATGAGCTGTTTTGGCCGCAACCTCAAACCAACCTGGTTGCTGCAGGTAACAAAACGTTCTGCCATAACGCCCAGAATCAACCCATTCTACTTCATTTAGCGTGCGCGCCTGCCAAAATGCCAGCATACAGTCCCACGCTAAAGGCGGCTGAAAGCTTAGCTCCAGTTGCCTCAGCGGATGATTTTCTCTGTTTAGCATAGATCAGCAATACCGGTTTCCAATGACAAGAGTATACCAACACTGCTGTTAAAAGCGGGCCGGGACCGTAACTAAATGTTAATTTTACGTCACGGCAGGGCAAGTAGTATTGCAGTTCGCACTGCTGCGGCTTAATATCAGTGATAGTGTGACCAGGCAGAATAGCAGCGGCCAGCGAGGCCAGTTCAACGCAGGAGTTGCAATGTTAGAGCGCTTTTTTATTCAGTTAAGTACCGAGCCTGAAACCATTAGTTTTGAGCAAAGTATTGGCATCATTGACCTGATGTACCATTTTGAGCCATGTGACTTTAAAAACGGTGAGTTGCACAATCTGGCCGGTGAAAATGTCGGTGCCTGTAAAATACTGGCTTTTGGTTCACTGCATCAATTATCTGAACCACAAACCTTATTTTTATTTGGCGACTTTTACCTGCAAGTACTCGCTGATCCTAAAGGCACAGATCATTTGAACATCCGTAACTTTATGCGAAGCGGCTGGGATGGCGTTGCATTTGATCAGCAACCACTACGTTTAAAACAATAACTGCAGTGTCGTAATGCTGACGTTATATCGTCAATGGTTAAATACGGCTGGCTTTGGCCAGCCGTTTTGTTTGGAAATACCTCAGGCAGCGTCTTTGCGCTCTGCTGAAGTTTTATCCTCTTCGGATCCTTTCGCCTGTTTAATTTTGTCGCTATGCATCAGCTGATGGGCAGGCAGTTCCGTTTTTCCTTGTTTCAGAAAATGATCCATCCAACGGATCAGCCGCATGCCGTAGTCCAGTTGTGCTGCGGCCTTCTGATTACCATGGCCCTCACCGGGATATAGCACTAAGCGAACAGGCACCTTGCCATGAGTCTTCAGGTAACGATAAAGCTCCAGTGACTGGCTCGGGTGCACCCGGGTGTCTTCTTTGCCATGCATAATCAGGATTGGTGTTTTCGCTTGCTCCGCATGGTAAATAGGACTGCGTTCTAAATACCACTGCCATTTTTGCCATGGATAGCTGCGCGCATGGACCAGATGCATTTCATTGGCAATGTCAGTGGTACCAAACTTAGATAAATTATTACTGATGCCAACAAACATTACGCTGGCTGCAAAGTGCTCAGTTTGTTTAGTGGCCGCCCAGGCTGAAGCATAACCTCCGTATGAGCCGCCGGTAATGCCTACTTTACTGGCGTCTGCCAGACCAATATCGACCAGATGTTTTTTGGCATCGACTAAATCATCAAACTCCTTACCCGCATAGTCGTTCTGGCCCAGTTTCGAGAATTCAACGCCCCGGCCGGTGCTGCCACGATAATTAGGAAAAAACTGGATATAACCTTCAGAGGCCATTAGTTTCACCGGGCTGGCATAACGATCCAGCCAGCCATTAGAAATATGTGCTTCCGGCCCACCATGCACCACCATGACTACCGGGTATTGCTGGCCTTTAACGTAATTCAGCGGATAAACCAGGATCCCTTGCAGTTCCAGACCGTCACGGGCCTTATGTCTGACTGTTTCCTGTTTTGGCATGCTGATGTCGGCCAACCAGGGGTTGGAGTTAGTTAACCGGTTAAGCGCGCCGCGTTTCGTCATGGCATAAACTTCAGCGGGGTGCCCGGCTTTATTTAATAGCACTCTGGCGTGTTGGCTGTTACTGGCAATGGCCAAAGTGGTTACGATGCCATTACCAGCTTTTACCACGTCGCTACGTTTCATATTACGCAGATTAATCCGGCCTACTTCAGCTTCAGTACCGACATGGCCAACATACTCCAGCTCAGTGTTACTGCGCCAGGCAAGATCCTGCACATGCCCCATATAATCAGGCAGAATGTCGGTTACCTGGCCACTTTTCAGGTCAGCCAGTAGTAAACGTCCGGCAGAGGGATCATGGATATCTTCACTGCCAATCAGTGCAATTTTGCTGCCATCTGGTGAGAACACTGCCTTATCCAGTTTTCCGGCAGTGGCAAACTGCTGCACGGTTTCACCTGCCAGATTAACCACCTGATACTGGCTGGCCATATAGTCATCGTCTATCAGGGCGGTGGGGGCGGTGCGGATCAGCAGATGTTTGTTATCAGGGGCAAAGCTCAGTGACAACACATTCCCTTCAATGGCAATAACTTCTGGTTTAAGCTCGCTGGCAGTTAAATCGGCCAGCCACAGCTGGGTTAATTCAGACTCTTCCTCATAAACCTCTGCTTTAAAACCCTTTTTGGTTAGCTGTTCTTTGGTTTTTGGCTCTGCCGGCTTAGCGATGAAGGCCAGATGACGGCCGTCCTGGCTGATGTCATAGCTGGCAATATTGTTGCCATGACTTAGCACCTGAGAGGCTTCACCACCATTGACGGCAATCCGGTATAAGCCGGCAAATTTATCTTTACCACGCTTACTGACAAAATACAGCTGGCTGCTGTCAGGGCTGAATTTAAGGTTACCCACCCGGACATCGCTGGTAACAAAGGGTATTTCCTGGCCTTTGTCTTGTATCATAAATAATTCACGATAGCTGCTGCCATCGTCTTCGGTGTAAGGGTTACGCGGCCGATTACGAATAAAGGCAGTATACTTGCCATCAGCACTGATGGTCAGTTCCGTGACGTGTTGCACCGCCACCGTTTGCTCCAGAGTAATAGGTTCGGCCTGCAGTACATTACTGCACAGTGTTGCCCCGACTAACAGGGAGCCCATCAACGGTTTTGTGGTTCGCCTTAGTACATTTAGCGAGAGTGCGTTAAGCGAGGTTAAAACGAGATTTAGCATTGTTCTACCATCCATTTTTATCGTGCTATTTCAAATAACTTTAGCTTACAGGCTAGCAGACTATTTTCTCCAACTGCTGCGCTGTGCTATGTTGACGGCAAAAGCTGGCGGTCTAGCCGCTACCATAACAATAATAAAATGACACAGGACGCAATATGTCTCAACCACCCATGTTTGCTAATGATGCTGTGGTGCTTGGCTTACTGGCGGTGATTCTGGGCCTGGTATTTTACACCAGCCACAGCAATAACCGGGCTTGCCAGCGTTTTTACAAATACATTCCTGCTTTATTACTCTGCTATTTTATTCCCTCTTTATTAAACAGTTTCAATTTTATCGATGGTGAAGCATCTGCTTTGTACAAAATGGCCTCACGCTATTTGCTGCCTGCCAGTCTTATTTTACTGACATTAAGCGTCGATTTTAAAGCGATCCTGGGCCTTGGGCCCAAGGCGCTGATTATGTTTTTTACCGGAACCCTTGGCATCATTATTGGCGGGCCAATAGCTTTACTTACCGTCGGCTATTTTTTTCCAGAGCAGCTTGGTGGTGATGTCTGGCGCGGCTTAACCACCGTTGCCGGCAGCTGGATAGGCGGTGGCGCGAATCAGGCAGCAATGAAAGAAGTATTTGAGGTAGACGGCAGTTTATTTTCGGTAATGATAACCGTTGATGTGCTGGTCGCTAATGTCTGGTTAGCGGTGTTGTTATTTATCGCCAGCCGGGCAAAGCAAATTGATCACGCTAACGGCGCGGATACCCGGGCAATCGGCCACTTACAGCAGAAAATAGAGCAATATCAGGCTGAAAGCTCCCGCATTCCGACAATTCAGGATATTATGCTGATCGTGGCGGTAGCATTTGGTGTGACCGGCCTGGCGCATGCTCTGGCGGATATTATTGCGCCATGGATTGGTGAGGTGGCACCGCATCTGGCTGATTATAGCTTAACCAGCGGCTTTTTCTGGCTGGTGGTTATTGCCACAACGGTGGGGTTGTTATTGTCATTAACCCCAGCCCGGAAATTAGAAGGCGCTGGCGCCTCTAAAGTCGGTACGGCATTTTTATATATCTTAGTGGCAACCATCGGTATGCAAATGGATGTTACGGCAATTCTCAGTAACAAGTTGATGTTTCTGGTAGGTATTATCTGGATGCTGGTACATGCGATCCTTTTACTGGTGGTCGCCAAGCTTATTAAGGCCCCGATGTTTTATCTGGCGGTGGGAAGCCAGGCGAATGTTGGCGGTGCAGCATCTGCGCCAGTAGTCGCAGCCGCCTTTCACCCGTCGCTGGCACCGGTTGGCGTATTGTTGGCGGTGCTTGGGTATGGCTTAGGCACCTATGGCGCTTATATTTGTGGGTTAATACTGCAGCAGGTTGCGCCCTAGTTAGTACTGGGTATTTGTTTATAAAGGGAGTTCTCCGTTGAATAATCAGGTTAAAATTGAGCCCGGGCATTGGGTGCTCATTATTTTCTTACTGCTTGCACTTTATGCCAGTTACCTGCTAATTGCGCCGTTTATTGGGCCAGTGGTGCTGGCGTTTGTCTTGTCTTTGTTGTGCTTTCCGGTACATCAGCGCGTTGTCCGCAAGTTCCCAAATAAGCCTAACCTGGCATCCACCCTGACATGTTCTTTGCTGGTGGTTGTTATTCTGGTACCCGCTTCCTTGGTGTTGATGGCGATTGTTCAGCAAAGTATTACCTTTGCCAAACAGAGTTATCAATGGGTTGAGGGTGGCGGCGCTGATCAACTATTACAGCAATCTTTTGTTAAAAATGCTATTGAGCAACTTAATAACTTTGTCCCGGTTGCTGATTTTAGTGTCAATGATATTGTTGACAAATTAACCGGATTTGCTTCTGGTTTTAGTAAGGAATTGCTGGATCTCAGTACCAAAGTACTCGGTGATATTACCGGTATGGTTGTCAGTTTTTTTCTGATGTTATTTGTGCTGTTTTTTTTGCTGCGTGATCATAAAAAAATTATTGAAAGCCTGTTCTGGATACTACCACTGGCCCGCTCACAGGAAGAAAAACTGCTTAAAGAAGCGAACACTGTAGCGCGATCTGCCGTTTTGGGCACCTTTTTAACGGCATTAGCCCAGGGTATAGCAGGTGGTGTTGGCATGGCTATCGTTGGCATGCCGGGTTTATTCTGGGGCACCATGATGGTGTTTGCGTCACTTATTCCGGTGGTCGGTGCAGCGTTAATCTGGGTACCGGCCAGTTTATATCTTGTCCTGACAGGTGACTGGCCCTGGGCCCTGTTTTTAACCTTGTGGGGGGCAATAGTGGTTGGCTCAATCGACAACTTCTTACGACCTGTGCTGATGCAGGGCGCCTCTAATATGAGCACCTTGGTGTTATTTTTGTCGCTGATTGGTGGTTTGCAACTGTTTGGCGTAATTGGCCTGATTTACGGGCCGATTATATTTGCCCTGACTCATGTGCTGATTAAGCTATACACGATTGAATTCAAAGATTTTCTTGAGAAGCAAGATAATAGTTGATAGCGGTGATAAATAGCAGATCGGTCTATCAAATATAGACAGAAGAAAGGCCAGCAACAGCTGACCTTTTATTAGTAGGGCCTGAAAACCGCTAGACACTGATATTAATATTTTGCCCGATATTACCTACCGGTGACGCAGCAGAGGTTTGTTCAACCGTTTGCATTGCACTTTGCAGCAATATATTAGCCATCTGTGCTTGCTGATTTTGCTGTTTTTTCGCCATAACAGCGCCCAGTATTTCAAAGCTCTGTGCGTTTGCCAGAGCAGCAACGGATTGACTCATAGTACCTCCTATTAACAATACGTCAGCAGGATATCGGCCGCACTTTGCCAAACTTTAGGGTTTTTTTGCTTTATTGTCTTTTCTGCTTTTCTTTCAAGCTGTATTTAAGATTCTTGTTCAGAGTATAAAAATGCCGCCCATACTATGGGCGGCATTAAGGCATAGCTTAGTTTGAAGCATTTCAAGACGGCGCTATGACGCCTGAATGAGTCCGGTTTGCTGCGCTTTAATCTGAGAGTGTGACAGCACAGGGGTCAGTCCGGTAGCGGCAGGTTGCGCGGCTTTGTAAGAGCGGACAGGGCGGGTAGGGCCTTTTTTAACCAGCCCTTTATACATAGGCTCGGCTTTTACCGCAGGCTTACCTAAGCGCTGGGCCAATGCCTGTTGCAAATCAGCAGCGGTATAACCGGCCTTAATTTTAACACGTAAATAAGGCACGCCGGCAGCTTCTAACGCGCCACTGACAAACCAGTCTGGTGCGGCTTTATGGCCGTCTTTGTTGCTGTTGTTTACTAAGTCCAGCACGGCAATCACCCGCAGGTCATCGGTTGAACACAGCACAAAATCCAGATATTTCGCATTCAGTTTTACCAAAGTACTGCGCCGGGCTTTTTCGTTAGCGTTGCCTTTTACTTCAATTAGATCGGCAAGTTTAATCCGGTTTAAAATTTTATATTCGCCCTCAACTGCTTTTTCCAGTAAGTTTTGAAAGGATCGCTCCACCGGGCTAAACAGACTGCTGCGCTTTTGCACCTGGAATGGGTTGCTGTTATCAATAAAGCGACTGGCTACCATAGCTACCAGCACCACCAGTGCTACCAGCAACAACATAATAATTTCCATGTCTACCTCCGACGATAATTTGACATACCCAGTAATAATAGAAATTTAAAGCACAAGTCGTGCCATCAATTTCAATTGCTGACGTTTATTACTATTGTTTTAGGTGATGCTAAGCATTTTAGCCATTAATGGCATTTATAGTTTGAAAGGGCTTATAGTTAGTGTACTAACAGCAACAACGAAAGGTTTTGATATGTCTGATACCATCACCCGGGCTGGGTTAACCATCGCCGGCGAACTTAGCAGCGAGTATGAGCAAATTTTAACCACACAGGCCTGTGCCTTTGTCACTGAACTGGTGCGGGAGTTCCGGCCACGTTTAACCGAATTATTGGCTGACCGCATCAGCCGTCAGCAGCAGTTCGATAACGGCGCTCTGCCTGATTTTCTGGCTGAAACGGCATCTATTCGTGGTTCAGACTGGCAGGTAGCGCCTATTCCTGCTGATTTACAGGACCGGCGGGTCGAGATAACCGGCCCGGTAGATCGCAAGATGATCATCAACGCCTTAAATGCGGATGTAAAAGTCTTTATGGCCGATTTTGAAGACTCGCAGGCACCTAGCTGGGCCGGGGTTATTGAAGGGCAGATTAACTTACGCGATGCCAACTTAGGCACTATCAGCCACACCGATCCGCAAAGTGGTAAACACTATGCGTTAAAAGATAACCCGGCGCTGCTGATTGCCCGAGTACGCGGCCTGCATTTATGGGAGAAACACCTGCTGGTGGATGGCGCGCAGGTGCCGGGGTCACTGGTCGATTTTGCGCTGTATTTCTATCATAACTGGCAAACCCGCTTAAAAAACGGCTCAGGTGTCTACTATTACCTGCCAAAACTGCAAAGCCATACCGAAGCCAAATGGTGGGATGAGGTATTCAGCTTTACCGAGCAAAAATTCAAGGTGGCGAGAGGCACTATTCGTGCAACGGTGCTTATTGAAACCCTGCCTGCCGTGTTTGAAATGGATGAAATTCTGTATAGCTTAAAAGATCATATCGTGGCGCTAAATTGTGGACGCTGGGATTATATTTTTAGCTATATCAAAACGTTAAATAATCATGCGGACCGGGTTTTACCCGACCGGCAAGTGGTTACGATGACGAAGCCGTTTTTAAATGCGTATTCAAGGTTATTGGTTAAAACCTGCCATAAGCGTGGTGCGCTTGCCATGGGCGGCATGGCGGCCTTTATTCCGGCTAAAGATGCCAGTGAGAATGAAAAAATTCTGGCCAGAGTTACTGCCGACAAGGAGCTGGAGGCCAGTAATGGCCACGATGGTACCTGGGTAGCGCACCCTGGATTAGCTGCTACCGCCAATGGCGTATTTGCGAAGTATTTAACAGATGGTAAGCCAAACCAGCTTGATGTCAGCCGTGAGCAGGATGAAGAAATAACTGCAGCTGAGCTGTTGGCTCCGTGCGATGGTGAACGCACGGAAGACGGTATGCGTACTAACATTCGGGTCGCGCTGCAGTATATTGCCGCCTGGATTAGCGGTAAAGGCTGTGTGCCGATATACGGTTTAATGGAAGATGCGGCCACGGCGGAGATTTCCCGCACGTCTATCTGGCAGTGGATTAAGCATGGAAAAAGTTTAAGTAATGGTAAGTTAATTACCAAAGCCCTGTTTGCCGACTTTTTAGAGGAAGAGGCAAAAGTAGTGTTGCAGGAAGTGGGAAGCGAGACCTGGCAAAGTCAAAACTTTGACCGGGCCAAGCAGCTGCTGCTGGACATTACTACAGCTGATGAGTTAGTAGAGTTTTTAACGCTGCCAGCTTACCAGCTGCTTGATTAACCTGAGTAAACCAAGTCAAAGGCGCTGCCATTGCTGACAGCGCCTTTTTTGTTTCGCAGTGGTGCAGCTCGCCATGCCGGATACAACGCTCTTCCTCACTCGCCGGAGCAACTCGCCCGTTGCCTTGCGGCAGGGGCTCAGACACTCCCCGGCTCCTTCGAAAGAGGTTCTATCCTCTATTGGTTAAGCCAATCTCCGAAAGAGAACTGCTGGAACCCCGTTTTGGTCGACACAGAGTGTCTGAGTGAGTGCGCAAGCGCGAGCGAGTTGCTGTGGCGAGCCAGGGCGGGTGTTGCAGTTGTTCTCTAAACATGCCGGATACAACGCTCTTCCTCACTCGCCGGGGCAACTCGCCCGTTGCCTAACGGCAGGGGCTCAGACACTCCCCGGCTCCTTCAAAAGAGGTTCTATCCTCTATTGTTTAAGCTTGTTAATTCAATTCATCTGCTGTTTCAACAATCAGCCTTCTGAACCAGATATGGCTGGCATCCTGGTGCAGTAGCGGGCTCCAAATCATTTTCAGTTCAATCGACGGAATGGCAAAAGGCGGGTCCATAATAGCCATGGTCGGGTCTTTCTCATATAACTTAGCCGCTCGGCTGGGCAAGGTGGCAATTAAGTCTATACCTACCGCCAGGTGCATCGCCACATGGTAGTTGCGGGTAAATACCGAGATATTGCGCTGCTTGCCAAGCTTGGCTAAGGCTTCATCTACCCAACCCAGTTTTTGCACGTCTTTCGGATCCATGCCCACGCCCACCCCGAAACCGGTTTTACTGACCCAGATATGTTGGGCTTTTAAGTAACTGTCTAAATTAAAGCGTTTTACGATTGGGTCACTGGCGTTGATAAGGCAAGATAAGCTGTCGCGCCAAACCGTTTTCTGGTGAAACGACTGCGGCAGTTGATCAAAGCGGTTAATCGCCATATCCACTTTACCGTTTTCCACGTCATGAAAGGTTACATCCGAGGGCGTCATAATATCCAGGCTGGTTAACGGCGCCTGTACGCGCATCTTCTTTAATAATGCCGGTATTAGCGTTGATGCGGCGTAATCACTGGCCATAATCCGAAATACCCGCTGGCTGTTAAGCGGTTCAAAATCTTTATTCGGTTGCAGGGTTTCTTCTAACGTCAGTAGCACACCACGTACCACAGGGGCCAGTTCGCGGGCACGCTCGGTCGGTACCATGCCATCGGAGGTACGCACTAAAATAGGGTCATTCAGTAAATCGCGCAGCCGTTTTAAGCCATTACTCATGGCCGGCTGCGTGATGTTTAGTTGGTTTGCCGCCCGGGTTACGTTTTTTTCGCGCAACAACACATCCAGATAAACCAGCAGGTTTAGATCCATCTTATTAATATTCATCTGCAAAATGCCTTTGGCTGCAACTATAACTGAGTTGAATCATAACATTGGCTGGGCTGTGCTCGTCAAGCGCAACTTGGTATTCACAAGGAAAATGATGAGCATCATAAAAATCAGCTGGATGAATTGTTGTTTTGTTATCTATAGTGAATGACAACAACCCGCACAACAGTTTAGAAAAGGAAACGGCCATGACAGCTTATCAAGATGACATCAGACACTTCGACAACGTATGCAAAGAGGCCGGTTCTGCCTGGAACGCGATTAGCCCGGAATACGCCGCTCGGATGAAACTACAAAACCGCTTTAAAACCGGGCTGGACATCGCCCAGTATACTGCCGACATTATGCGCGCTGACATGGCAGCTTATGACGGTGATACCAGCCAGTATACCCAGTCACTAGGCTGCTGGCATGGTTTTATTGGCCAGCAAAAAATGATCGCCATCAAGAAACATTTCGGTACCACCAAGAAAAAGTACCTGTATTTATCGGGCTGGATGATTGCCGCATTACGTTCGGAGTTTGGGCCACTGCCTGATCAGTCGATGCATGAGAAAACCTCAGTACCGGCATTAATTGAAGAGTTGTACACCTTTTTACGCCAGGCTGATGCCCGTGAACTGGGTGGCTTGTTCCGCCAGTTGGACGACGCGACCGACGCAGCCAAGAAAGCCGAGATCCAGGCGAAAATAGATAATTTCGACACCCACGTGGTGCCGATTATTGCCGACATTGACGCCGGTTTTGGTAACGCCGAAGCGACCTACTTGCTGGCGAAGAAAATGATTGAAGCCGGGGCCTGTGCAATCCAGATTGAAAACCAGGTGTCGGATGAGAAACAATGCGGTCACCAGGATGGCAAGGTTACTGTACCGCATGCCGATTTTCTGGCCAAAATTAACGCCGTACGTTACGCCTTCTTAGAGCTGGGCATTGATAACGGCATTATCGTGGCCCGCACCGACTCACTTGGCGCGGGTTTAACCAAGCAAATTGCCGTGACCAACGAGCCGGGCGATTTAGGCGACTTATATAACAGTTTCCTGGATGGCGATGTTATTAGCGGTGCTGACGATATTGCCAATGGCGATGTGGTGGTAAAAGCTAATGGCAAACTGTTAAAACCAAAACGTTTAGCCAGTGGCCTGTTTCAGTTTAAAAAAGGCAGTGGTATTGACCGGGTAGTGCTCGATTGTATTACTTCATTGCAAAACGGCGCCGATTTACTGTGGATTGAAACCGAAAAACCGCACGTTGGCCAGATAGCTGAAATGGTTAACCGTATTCGGGAAGTGGTACCAAACGCCAAGCTGGTATATAACAACAGCCCGTCATTTAACTGGACCTTGAACTTCCGCCAGCAGGTATTTGATGCCTGGGAAAAAGCCGGTAAAGACGTCGGCCAGTACGATCGTAAGGCACTGATGAGCGCCGAATACGACAGCACTGAGCTGGCGCAGGAAGCGGATGAGCGTATTCGTACCTTCCAGGCTGATGCAGCGCGCGATGCTGGTATTTTCCATCACTTGATTACCTTGCCAACCTACCATACTGCTGCCTTGTCTACCGACAACTTGGCGAAAGAGTATTTTGGTGAAGCCGGTATGCTAGGCTATGTTGCCGGCGTGCAACGTAAAGAAATTCGTCAGGGTATTGCCTGTGTGAAACACCAGAACATGTCAGGTTCTGATATTGGTGATGATCACAAAGAGTACTTCTCAGGCGAGGCAGCGTTAAAAGCCGGTGGTAAAGATAACACCATGAATCAGTTTTAAACGGCTGGCTGGTTAAATTGTTTCGCTACGTGGTCAGTTGACCTCAGGCAGCCGTCAGGCTGCCTTTTTTATAACAACAAGCACGCTTAGCTTCGTCACGTTATGCCCGTATTAAGCACTAAACTAAATTAGCCCGGCGTGATATGTTTAGGGGATAGTTGTTATTAAAAAGTCTTATATGAGTGATTCATTTTTCTTTGGTGCCTGGCAGGTAGAGCCAGCAGCCAACTTATTGCGCCAGGGCAAGCAGCAGCAACAGCTCGAACCTAAAGCGATGGATGTACTGGTGTTGCTCTGCAGTAAGCCGGGTGAAGTATTCAGCACGGATGATATTGTTAGCAAGTGCTGGCCGGGGGCCGCTACAGGCGATAATCCACTGCATAAAGTTCTGACCCAGCTACGTAAAGCCTTAGGTGATAACGCCACCAACCCCAGTTATATAGAAACCATCCGCAAGCGCGGCTACCGCACCTTAGCTGAGGTGCGCTTCCCACTGGGGCAGCAGCAAAGTGTTAGCAAGCACAGCTGGCAGCAAGGCTCGCCGTTTCCGGGCTTGCAGGCCTATGACGCGCGCTATGCCAGCGTGTTTTTTGGCCGTGGCGCGCAAATTGATACCCTACTTAGCCGTATCGCGCAACAAATTAAATTCGGCCGCGATTTTTGTTTGCTGCTCGGTCCCAGCGGCAGTGGTAAGTCATCGTTAATTAATGCCGGGGTAATGCCTAACCTGATGCAGGCCGGCGGCTTTAATGGCGTTGAAGTGCTCTCTTACAGCAGCCTGGATTTAGCCGATGTCAGTAAAGACCAGCTGTTTAGCAGCCTGGCCAGTGTTTTGCTGGATTGGGAGCTAAATGACGAACCGGTGTTTGCCGGTGATAGTGCCGCCAGCCTGGCGGATAAACTACAACAGCAACCCGAGACGCTGCTGCAGCAGTGCCGTCAGCTGCTAGCCAATGGCCGGCAGTACACCCGGCGTTTTGCCCTGTTTGTCGACCGATTAGAGGTATTGTTATCGTCGCCGTTATTTAGCGAGCCACAGCGTAGCGGCTTTGTTGCGCTACTAGAACAACTGGCCAGCAGTGGTACAGTGCTGGTACTAAGCGCGTGTCGCAACGAGTTTTATCCCGATCTGGTTGGTTACCCCAGCTTAATGGCGGGCAAAGCTAAAGGGGCGCATTTTGACTTGGCCGCCCCCGGCCGTGCCGATTTACTGCAAATGATCCGCTTACCCGCGCTGGCCGCCGGCCTTAGCTTTGATAACGATCCGGCTAATGCCATGGGGCTGGATGAAATTCTGGTGCAGGAAGCCGCCAGCAACCCCGATGCCTTACCGATGTTGCAATACACTTTGCAGCAGCTGTATTTGCAGCGCAGCGAGGATAATACATTACTGTTGTCCGTGTATAACACCTTAGGCGGTATCGAGGGCGCCATTGGCAAAAACGCCGAGCAGGCGATTAAAGGCTTAAGCCACGCCGAGCAAAATGCCCTGCCGCAGGTGTTGTCATTGCTGGTAACGCTGCGTGAAGATGAGCAAAGCATTACCAGCCGCAGTGCCAGGCTGCAGCAGCTGCACACCGATGCCGAGCGGGCACTGGTAAATACCATGATTGAGCAGCGTTTGTTTGTGTCTAACCTGCAACACGGCGAGCCCAGTTTTAGTATCGCGCACGAAGCGCTGCTTAGGCGCTGGCCGCGCGCCACCGCCTGGATATCTGAACACTTTGACAGCTTAAGCGTAAAAAGCCGTTTGCTGCATTTAAGCCAGCGCTGGCAAAGTGAGCAACGCAACAGCGCTTATTTACTGGTCGAGGGTAAACCGCTGCAAGAAGCGCTGTTGTTAAAGCAAAACCGCTTGTTTCAGCTAGACCCCGAAGAGCGGGAATTTATTCAGGCATCCAGCAACAAAGCCCGGTTAAAACGCTGGAGCCGGCGCGCGACGATTGCCATGCTGTGCCTGCTTACCGTGACAGCGGTGACCATGGGCGTGCGCAGTTTTAATGCCGAGCAGCAGGCGCAGCAAAAGCGCCTGGCGGCAGAAAACCTGCTGGGGTTTATGGTCGGCGAGTTTGCCGACAAACTGCGCAGCATCGGCCGCATGGACTTACTCGACGGTATCAGCAATAAAGCGCTGGAATATTTTACTGATTACTCCGCTGATGACAGCAGTTTAAGTATTGCTGCCAGGTTACAGCATGGTCAAACGCTGGAGGCGATGGGCGAGGTGGCCTATTCGCGCGGTAAAACAGAAGAGGCGACTGAGGCACTGCAGGCCGCCAGAGTGCAGTTGGAAACCGTATTGGCGCAGCAGCCGAGCAATTTAGAGCTGCTAAAAACCCTCGGCGCCAATGCCTTCTGGCTGGGGCAAATACACTACGATGCCAACGATTGGCAGGGTACCCAGCCTGAGTTTCAGCGCTACTATTATTACAGCGAGCGCATGTATCAGTTAGCCCCTGACGATACAGATGCCATTATGGAGTTGTCCTACGCCACCAACTCCTTAGGCTCATTGGCGATGAAGCGTCAACAATTTGATATTGCGCAGCAGAATTTTGAGGAGTCTTTGCGGTTAAGATTGTTAGTGCAAGCACAACAGCCAGACAACATGCGGCTACTGGCAGATATTGCTAATACCCGCTCCTGGCTGGCCAGCGCTGCACTGGCACAGGGCGATATTACCGCGGCGATATCTGTGCACAAGGATATTCAGCGCACCTTGTTGGATGCAGGTGATAATGCAGAACTCTATTTATTGGAGATATTAGTCAGTAGTTACCAATTGTCTGCAAATTTACTGGGCTTTCTGGGACAGTATTCAGATGCCCTGAACAATGTTAAGGCGTCTACAGTGATTATCAACCGAGCACTCGCGCAAGATCCCGACAGCAGTCGCTGGCGAAGCAATAAATACTACGCTTTTTATCAGTCGCTGAAGTTTTCGTCGGATAATTCTGTGCAATATATTAAGCAAAGTCCGGCACAATTGGCTGAGTTGTTACAACGGGACGGTTCAGATTTGTCTTTATTGACAGACAGGCTGATTCTGGCCCGGCAATGGCTGACTGCTGCAGAGCTGTTACTTGCCAGAGGAGATGTTCAAACAAGTATCCGCTATGGCCAGCAAGCGCTTGCCGCATACCAGGAGCTGATCAGAGAAAACAGTAGTAATCTTCGTTTTATGGTCGCCAGATCAAACAGCTATCTGCTGTTAGCCAAAGCGTTGTCTAAAACTGATTGGCAACAAGCGCAAACGTATTGTCAAAATGCGCTTAACGATCTTGCAGATATCGTCAAAAAAAACAAAGAGCCTGAATTTACCATTCCCTATGTTAAAGCCCTTGACTGTCAGGGCACATTGGATAGTCAGTCCGACGTTGTAATGCTATTAAAACAACATGGCGCCCGAAATTTCAACTTTTAAATCTTAACTTTAAATCACTCAAATAAGGAAAAGCATATGGTCAATCCTCAGGCTTCAGAATTAATTCAGGTTATGGTTAGCTTGGTAAACGGTGAACCCCAATTCAGCTATTTAGACAAGGGCGGTCAGCCAATTGATGGCGATGTGACCGTGACCCAGGCTGAAACCATAACTTATCAGCTGGTTGATAATTCCGGCAAAGGCCTGAAATTTGCAGGTGCCGGTTTTACCACACCTTTTGATGGGGTGATTGACAGTGTTAACGTTTCAGCGGATGGCATGCAATTACAAATGGTTGATACTGATCAAACAGCTGGCAGCAGTAAATTCCAGTTTATTCTGACAAACACTACAAACAGCCTGATGATCTTAAGCCCGGACCCTGAAGTTAAAAATGTACCACCCCAATAACAGCTGAAATTAGCAGATAAATATAACAAGCCCGCTGACGGGCTTGTTATATTTAGAAATTACGTTTTAAATAAATCAATTAAATTCAAAGAATTAAAGCGGAAGGTTGTCAGAAGGTTCACACGTATAGAAAAAGCTAAAGTTAGCAGCAGTTAAGCCAACTTAGTGAGATACGCCGATGAAAACTGCCCACAATAAAACCACAATACAACCTATTGCCTTGAACGATGACAGCCTGTGGGGTGATGAAAATGGCCTGGGTAATGGCTTAGACGTTGGCAGTTTTATTCAGTATTTGGCCGAAGCGGTGCTGATTGTCAGCCCCGATGGCACCATTGAGTGCGCCAATGCCAAAGCCGCTTTATTATTAAATTGCATTGCTCAGCCGCTGATAGGCCAGCAGTGGCCGACGTTTTTAGTTAGCCGTTGCCAGCAGCAGTACCAGGGCTTGGTAAAGATGGTGGCCAAACGCATTTTATCCTTGCAGGCGGGCCCTACTGAAATGGCACTGCGCTGCGCGGATGGGGTGATTAAAGACATTGAGCTGTCAGTGTCTTTTTTGCCGGAACCTGAAGCAAGGCTGGTACTGGTAATGCGCGATTTAAGCCGCTATAAGGCAGAGTGTGAGCAACTTAGACAGCAGGCTACCACTGATGCGTTAACCGGTCTGGCGAATCGCCGTGGGTTTGACGAGCAGCTTCATAAACAGTGGCAGCAGTGCACCGATGAGCGTCGGCCCCTTAGTGTGGTAATTATCGATATCGATTTTTTCAAGCAGTTTAACGATAGCTATGGCCATATTCAGGGCGATGCTTGCCTGCGTAAAGTGGCGGCGGCGATTATGCAGGCTATGCCACTGGAGGCTAAACTCGCCGCCCGTTATGGCGGCGAAGAGTTTGCCCTGATCCTGCCCAATCACAATCAGGACAATGCGATGAAAGTGGCGCGGGACGTGCAAAAAGCGGTACGGCAGTTGCAATTTCGCGATGCCGGCTTACCGGCATCAACCGGTATTTCAGTTAGTCAGGGCGTTGCAACAGAATTCAGCGGCCAGTACCGCACCAGTATGGCACTGCTTTGCGCCGCCGATACCGCACTATACCGGGCAAAAGCCGAGGGCCGCGATTGCATTAATACCGGTCATTAATAGCGTAACCAGTAATTAGTGGTGTGAGCCCAGTAGCGGTTAGCCGGGCTTTCGCCAGCTTACTGCGCTGATTTAAGGTTTAGGGTTTCGCTGCCAAAGGTAAGGGTGTCACCGGCAGTTACCTGTTTGCGTTTCTGGGTTTCCACCACGCCATTTACCTTTACCAGGCCGGCATCGACTGCCGCTTTAGCTTCACCGCCACTGCTGCATAACCCTTCAAATTTTAACACTTTATATAACTCTACCGGTTGCTTGCTTAACATAACGTCACGGGTGTTGTTGCTCATAAATAGGCCTTTTATTCAGTAATGGTAGCGGGTTCGCTTAGGTTCATTCGCTTAGATTCAAGTGTGGCTTGCCAACCAGATAGGCACGGCGAAACTGGCTGAAATACTCAGCCAAGCACTTAGCCGCATTTGTTTCGCCTGCCATCGCCAGCACCTCAATGGCGACTTCAGCGGTGCAAAGCTGATGCAAATGAGCGGCTTCGCGCAGGGCATAGCGTGATGCTTGCTCGGGTTGAATGCCCAAAACCGGTAACTTTGCCAGGTAGGCGCTTTTAAACATTTTCTTCGCTTCGCGCCAGGTGCCATCCAGCATCACAAATAATGGAATTTTACCGCGGGTAGCTAACGCTAACTGATGGGTATCCTGCAGGCAGCGCTCTGGCGTCGCATATTGCTGCGGAAAGACCAGCACCGGGGCATAACGGCTGTCAGTTAATAATGCCAGCAATGACGGATCAGGTTGGGTGCGGTCCCAGACAAACGCATGGTTATCGGCGACAACATCGCAAATAAGCCGCCCGGTGTTACTGGGCTTATAGCACTCGCCGGTATACATAATAAAACAAAAGGCACAGTTGCCGGCAGCTACCGGTTTAGCTGCACAAATACATTCACTGGCCGGCAGCAGACACTGCGGGCAACGCACCACTTTGCTGCCACGGGCATTAAACACCCGGCGGGATTTCGCCAGTTGTTCGGTGCGCAAAGCGAGTATGGCATTTTTTTGTGAGCCGATGGCAGGTGACATGATGTTTTAACAGTCAGACGTAGAAAAGCCGCTATTGTAGCGGCTTTTGGCAGTAACTGCGCGCTGATTTTCTTGGGAAGCCCGCACAATCTTCATAAAACTGCCATCTTTAACCGCAAGACTTCAGATATGCTTTTAAATCAATGTTGTTAAGGAAAAATCGAGGTTTGATTGCCATTGCAGGATATGCTGCCTGAACTTGAGCAGTTACAGCAAATAATTGCCCAAGCGCCGCAGTCGCTACGCTCAGAAATACTGGTAACAGTGCCTCATATGACTGAGCAATTGCCGGTATATGGTTTAGCGTTAGGTAACCCTGATAAGGCGTTACCGGCTGTCGCTCTGGTGGGTGGGGTGCACGGGTTGGAACGGATTGGCACCCAGGTGGTGCTGGCGTATCTGCAAACTCTGCTGCAGCGGATCCCCTGGGACAAATGCTTACAGCACACCCTGGAACACTGCTGTATTTATTTTATCCCTCTGCTAAATCCCGCTGGTATGGCAAATGGCTGGCGCGCCAATGGCAACTGCGTTGATTTAATGCGTAATGCGCCGGTGGAATGTGCGGAGGGTGCTGCCTGGCTGGTGGGCGGTCAGCGGGTCAGCCGGGCGTTACCCTGGCATCGCGGCCGGGCGGATCAAATGGAAACAGAAAGCCAGACCTTGGTTAGCTATATTAGCCGCGAGCTTTTTCAGCGACCCTTTTCATTGGTGCTGGATTGCCACTCAGGCTTTGGCCGCACCGACCGGATCTGGTTTCCTTACGCGAAAAGCGCGCTACAGCCTATTGCACATCTGGCTGACATGTACCGGTTGCGACAGCTGCTTTTGCAAACTTACCCGCATCAGAACTATATTTTTGAACCGCAATCACAGCATTATCTGTGTCATGGCGATTTATGGGATTATTTATACGATAAGGCCTTAGCGCACCAGACAACCATGCTGCCATTGACCCTTGAAATGGGTTCGTGGAACTGGGTGCGGAAGAATCCGTTTCAGCTGCTTTCCAGCCTTGGTATGTTTCATCCGGTGAAACCACACCGGGTAAAACGGGTGCTGCGCAGCCACTTGATCCTGATTAATTTTTTAATCAACGCTTCTTTGTCTTTTCCAAACTGGTTGCCATTAACCAACCGCCGGCAACTGGAAAGTGCAGCAATCAAGCTATGGTATCAGTAACCGGTAGCCTAACCCCGGTACTGTTATTGCGTGGTTTAACCCGCGAGCAGCGCCATTGGGGCCAGTTTAGTCCGATGCTGGCTGAAAAACTGCCTAACCCATTGTTATTCTTAGATTTTGCTGGCAGCGGTGAGCTGTATCAGCAACGCTCGCCATCCACTATTAACGCATTACGTCAGTCCATTCGCAGCCAGTTATTGGCCCATCCAGCGTTTAACGGTAAGGTGCATCTGGTGGCACTGTCGCTCGGGGGCATGCTGGCAGCCGACTGGGCGCTGGCTTTTCCTGCTGAAGTGGCGTCGGTAACGTTGATTAACAGCAGTGCCAGGCCTCTGGCTCCGTTTTACCAACGATTACGTTGGCAAAATTACCCGGCGCTTGCCAGATTATTATGGCTGCCAGCCAGTGCGCGTGAACAACGTATTTTACAGCTAACCACGGCACAGGCGCATCAGAACCCACAACTGGTATGTCAATGGCAGCGATGGCAGCAGCAAAGGCCGGTGTCAGCAGCAAATGCGCTACGTCAGCTAATAGCCGCCAGCCGATTCAGACTGAGCGCTAAGCCAGACTGCCAGGTGCTGATTATCAGTAGTCAGGATGACAAGCTGGTTAGTCCGAATTGTTCAGTGGCCCTGGCAAACTATCTTAAAGCCATTCACCGCCAACATAGCTGGGCTGGCCATGATATAGCGCTGGATGATCCACGTTGGCTGGCGGAGCAAATATCACAGTTCTTAGGGCAGCTATGTTAAGCTAACGTTTATTTGTACTGGAAAATGTTATGTCGATAGCTCGCCAGCCATCAGAAATTACCTTGCCAGCAATAAATAATGGCTGGGATACCGTGCTGCAGTTTTTATGCAGCCAGTTTCCGTATATCAGCGAACTGGTCTGGCGACAACGAATGACAGATGGCAAAGTGTACTGGTTTAACGGCGATGCTGTGACGCCGGCAACCCATTTCTCGCCAAGTAAGAGATTATGTTATTACCGTGAAGTGGCGGCAGAGCCGGTTATTCCGCTGGCTCACCATATTGTCTTTCAGAATGACCATATTATTGTTGCTGATAAACCCCACTTTTTACCAGTAACACCGGGCGGTAACTATGTTAATGAATGTCTGCTGGCCCGCTTACAACGTGACACCGGTATTACCGATATGGTGCCGGTACACCGGCTGGACCGGGACACCGCAGGGCTGGTACTTTTCTCGGTAAACCCGGCCAGCCGGCCAGGGTATTATCAATTGTTCAGTCAGGGAGCTATCCAAAAACAGTATCAGGCGGTGGCTAAGTTAACGGTATCTGCCGCGCAGCAAGCGCTGCCAGAGCACTGGCATATTGAGAATCGGATTGAAAAAAGCACCCCCCGCTTTATTAATGCGATTGTGCCGGGCGAGGTTAATGCGGTGTCTGATATTACGCTGGCGGCCAAAGCCGGCGAGCTGGGACTGTTTAAGTTAATGCCACGTACTGGCAAAACCCATCAGTTACGTCTGCACATGAACAGTTTAGGCATGCCTATCATGCATGATAACTACTACCCGGTGCTGCAGCCTAAATCGTTGCCGCAATTTGACAGGCCACTGCAGTTGCTGGCCTCTGCTCTACACTTTATTGATCCTGTAACAGGAGACGATATGACATTCAGCTCTGACTGTAAACTTACTGCATTTCAAACACTTTAATAATCAAACATTTGCTGGAATGCTTCATCGTAATAAATTTTGTTGTTCACTGTCTGATTATTGATAAAACTCTACTATGCTAATGAAAGTAGTAAGCTAATGAGAGCACTACGCTAATAAAAGTAATGGGCTTGCCATGCTTGGCGCGTTTTAGTCACAGGATAAAAGAGTATTATGAACAGACTAAAAAACTTATCGGTTAAAATGCAAATTTCATTGCCAATTTTAATCCTCTCCGTGCTTATTGCTGCAGTAGGTTTGAAAAGCCTGTTTTCGATTAATAGCGTTATTACCCGAACGGATGTTGCCATTAGTCATTTAAGTCCGGCTACTACTGCAATTTTAAATGCGGATCGTGATCTTTATCAGGCTGAGCTGGCACTGCGCGAATATGTGGTATTAACAGGCGAGGGAAAACCCGTCGCCGCAGCGCAGCAGGAGTTCACTGATAATGTGAAACAAGCCTTTGATCGAATGGAAAATGCGGCGGCTTTAGTTCGCGATCATGACGTGCGTGTGATGCCCTCTGCAGAGTTTATGCAGGTGTTTAATCGATGGAAAACCGCTGCAGAACAAGTTATCGGTTTTGCAAAACAGAATAATATTGCTGAGGCAAGAGCCTTGATCACCGGTGCTGAAGGTGCGGCATTTACGACTTTGCGTGAAGAGTACAATGGCCTGGGTGAGCGAATTGAAGCGCGTCTGGTCACATTGGAACGTGAGCTGAATGAATATGTAAGTTTGCAAAAGAATCTGACCATCTTATTGGTACTGATTGCCCTTAGCATTGCCACCATAACCGTTGTATTTAGTCCGAGACTTATCGTTAAACCGCTGGCTCAGTTAAAAAATATGGTGAGTGAACTGGCCAGTGTCGGTGGCGATTTAACCCGTCGTATCCCGGTGAGTAGTGACAATGAAATTGGTGATGTAGCAAAACGAACCAATGATTTTATCGCTACGCTGCAACTGATGATGCAGCAGGTACAGCGACACTTAGCGGATTTGGAGGATGCATCTGCAAATATTGCTGATAAAACCAGCCAAACCAGTGCCAAAGCAGAACAGCAGACGGCTAATATTGAACAAGTACTGACTGCTATTCACCAGATGCAACACGCAGTGCAGGAAATTGCAGGTAATGCCGCATTAACCAGTGATGCGACAGAGCAAGCTAATACTGATGCCGATAGCTCGGGTAAAGTGATCCGCCAGTCAATGGGTGAAATTGGCGTGCTGGCACGTGATATTGAGCTGGTGGTACAGGCAATTAATAAGCTGGAAGTAGAAAGCCGTAACATTGTTTCAGTACTTGAAGTGATCGGCGGGATTGCTGACCAAACCAATTTACTGGCATTAAATGCAGCAATTGAAGCAGCCAGGGCAGGCGATGCTGGTCGCGGTTTTGCGGTTGTTGCTGATGAGGTAAGAACGTTGGCATCACGAACACAGCAATCGACTAAAGACATTCACGATATGATTATGCGGTTGCAAACCGGTGTTAGCGACTCGGTAAATGCAATGAATAACGCTAAAACACAAGTATCGCAAACTGAGCAACATGCTGCGTCAGCCAGCCAATATCTAGAGCGTATTGTGTCTGGCATTGCCAATATCAACGACATGGCAATCCAAATCGCCGCAGCGACAGAGCAGCAATCAACGGTTTCTGAGCATGTTAACCAGACTGTAAATGGTATTAGCCAGAACGCTGCAGAATTATCTGACCTGGCTGGCCAAACGGGCAAAGACGGTAATCGGGTGCGGCAATTAGTGCAGGTTGTTAGTGAACAGGTTGGCCGGTTTAAAGTATAAACGCCTTAGCCAGCTTGGTATCGTTGTAATAACGTGTCCAGCTGATTGGCAAACGCTTGCCGATCGCTCTGGTTCAGTGGCGGCGGGCCGCCGGTATGCACCCCGCTGCCGCGCAGTGTATCCATGAAGTCACGCATCGTCAGCTTTTGTTTAATGGTATCGGGGCTGTACCGCTCGCCACGCGGATTAAGAGCATGACCACCTTTAGCCAGTACGTCGGCTGCCAGTGGAATATCAGCGGTAATAACCAAATCTCCGGGCTGGCAGCGACGAACTATCTCGTTGTCAGCTTCATCAAAACCATGTGCCACTTGCAAACTGCTGAGAAAAGGCGAGGGTGGCACCCGAATTAATTGATTGGCCACCAGAATGGTGCTGATTTGCCGTTTAATAGCGGCCCTGAATAAAATGTCTTTAATGACCACCGGACAGGCATCGGCATCAACCCAGATTTTCATTTCGTTGCTCACTTAATGTTTCGGCCCTGTAACGTTTCGACCATATAAGATTTTGACCGGCATGCCCATCACTGTTTTTGATTGGATGGCAGCGGAATGACCAGGTTAAACTCTGTTCCCCGGTCTACTTTGGTCTGCATCTCAATGCTACCATGCAGTACCTGAGTAATCAGATTGTAGCATAGATGCAACCCCAGCCCTTTACTCTGGCTGGCCCGGCGGGTGGTAACAAAGGGATTAAAAACAATATCCTGCACACTGGCATCGATACTTTTGCCGTTATCGGCAACTTTAATAAGCAGTTGCTGTTTGCTGTATTGAATTTCCAGCCGTATTTCACCACGGTCATCTGGCTCAAAAGCATGCAGCAAGGCGTTTTCCAACAGGTGGGTCAGCACGGTGGCAAGGGCACTTGCTCGCAGCTGCAATGTCAGATTATCAGGACACTGTAGGATGATGCCAATGGCGGCGTTCGGGGGGTTAAGTCTGGCAACCAGATGTTGCAGCCAGGGTTTAAGCTTAATATCCACCTTCTCTGTGACGCTTTCGTTTACGGCTAGCTGTTTAAACTGGGTCACCAGATCTGCAGCCCGTTGCAGATTGAAGCTAATCAGGTTCAGGTGTTGTTCGCTGTCGTTAATAAACTGACTAAAGGCCTTAGCACTGAGCGTTTTATTGTCGAAATGCTGTTTTAAGTCAATCAACTTGCCAGCTAAAGCACTGGTGGCAGTAATACTAACGCCAACGGGTGTATTAATTTCATGGGCTACACCCGCCACCGTCTGGCCTAATGCCGCCATTTTTTCATTTTCCAGCAGGCTTTGCTGGGCCACTTTTAATTGCTGACTACGCTCTTCTACCTGATGAGCCAGCTGTTTTGCATGTAAGTGCGCGACCCGGGTTCGGACTTTAACTAACAGGTATATTGCCAAGATCAGGCTGATGGTTAAGAACAAGGCAAACCAGGCTTGTTGCCAGAATGCGGGTTTAACAATAAGCTGTAATTCAGTCTGATGGTCGCTCCATTGACCGGCGCGATTAGTTGCCTGGATTTGCAGTTTATAATGCCCTGGCCACAAGTTTGTGTAACTGGCAACCCGTTGACTGTAATCAGAATATTGCCAAGTATCATCAAAGCCCAGTAAGCGGTGCCGGTACTCCAGTTTATTTGGTGCGGATAAATCCATAGCGCCAAACTCTACGCTAAAGCTGCGCTCGTCAGCGTTTAAGGTCAGAGACTGCAAGTCAGGTGCTATCGGCCTTACCTGCCCCTGCACTTTAAGTTCGGATAAAATAAGTGGGGGTTGAAATTGCCAGGGCGTGAACTTTAAGGGGTCAATCACCAGCAGGCCACTACTGCCACCATATAACAGTAATCCGCTACGGGTTTTTTCATAAGATCTGTACCAGGGGGTGTTGATATTGACGCCATCGGCCGGACCCAGCTGGTAAAGCTCGCCGTTCTGTGGGTTAAAACGATATTTTGCTGACCAGATATTGCCGGCGCCGTCTTCCAGCAGATTTGCGCCAAAGTCTTCTTCATTAAGCACGCCATTACTGAAGGTAACCTTTGACAGCGGCGATTTGTCCGCCGCTGTGTTATAAGGCTCTTGAATGTTATATTGGTATAAGCCTGAGGGTGTATCCAGCCACAAGCGGTTTTTACTATCGACAAGTAACCCCAGAATACTACCGCTGTGGTTATTAAGCATTGCCTTAGCAGTGGGAGTTTTTTCATCTGTAGCTGACTCAATCATGAACAAACCACTGGCACCACTTCCCAGCCAGATATTTTGTGCCGCGTCTTCAACGATGGCATTAACATAACCTTGCAACGGCTCACCATCATGCTGCAATATCCGCTCAAAACGCTGTTGTTCAGGTTGCCATAACTTTAGCCCGGTGCTGCTGCCAAGCCAAAGTCGTTGCTGACTATCAACATATAATACTCTGACATTTGTTCGAACCAGGCCATGTTCCGCGCCTAACAATTGAAATTGCTGTGTTTCAGGCTGATACCGGTAAAGTTGTCCCGGATTAACCCCTACCCATATTGTACTTTCAGCATCCTCCGCCATTGCTGTTATCCAGCCGTATTCGAGTTTGCCTGGAGTGTTTTCTTGTGGTTGATGGCGGGCAATAATCCCGGTCGCTGGCTCAATAACGTCGATGCCTTCACCTCGACTGCCCAGCCAAATCTGACCATTTTTTAACTCAATAATACTACTAATATCACCACTGCTAATGCTGGTGTTATTCGCTAAGCTGCGTCGCAGAGTACTGATACCCTCCTGACCATCAAAACGTTGCAGCCCTCCGCCATAACCACCCAGCCAGATTTTACCTGCACTGTCGGTTAGCAACGTGCGGACGTCCTGATGGGCAAGGCTGAACGGGTTAGATATATCATGTTGAAAATGACCAATAAGGCTTTTGTCAAAAATAGCAAGCCGGACAATCCCCTCAAAACCAGCTAGCCATACTTCATCTGCACCAACTTGCATAATATCGTATATCGGCCCTGGTGCTTTTGTCTTCAGACTGGGTTCTGCCAGCGGTATGGCATGACGGTTATCTGAAATAACAAAAACCCCGGCATTGTCTGTGCCCAACCATATTTCATCAGCAATCTGGGCCAGAGTTAGCACTTGTCCTAATTCACCTTCTTCGCTTGTTATAGGTTGAGGCCTGGTGCTGCCGGGGGTTAACAAAAACAAGCCGCTACGGCTGCCAATCCATAAATTATTTTGCTGGTCGGCTAACAAGGCTCGCACATCGTTTAGTTCATCCTGTTGCGGAATAAACTGTAACACCTGGCCATCTGAGTTCAGTAATACGATCCCGAGATTTCCAGCAAGCCAAAGATTACCGTTTTTATCTTCGGTTATAGTGCGCACTTGCTCACCAAAATTATCGGTGATGCCAGGGGCGGATATTTGCGGCTGATAAAACCGGTCTGTTAAGCTTTCATAACGCTGAATACCTCCTGGTGAGGTAGCTAGCCATAGGGTGCCATCACTGGCTTGCAACAGATCTCTGACAAAATTACCGGCGATACCGTTAATGAGGTTCTGGTCGGTTTGCAGCAGGTAGCGGCGAAATCGATAGCCATCATAACGCACCAGGCCGCCGGCGCTGCCGATCCATAAACGGCCATACTTGTCCTGTTGCAGCTTAGTGACAATGTTATCGGGTATATGCTGGCGATCGCCAATGCTGACAAAAAACTCACTTGCCGGAGGGAAATAGTCAGGAGCAGGTTTGGCATGCGCAGGCATAGTTAGTGGCAACAGACTTGAAAGAACTGCTAATACTATCAGTATGTTATGCGTCAAAAAGCGATACGGCAAAAGGTACTGCTCATGAAGAAATTGGCATGAGTTAAATTTACGTCTGTTTTTATTAAAAATCAATTAATTAACTGTAGTTTTAATTGAGGGATCAAATCAGTGGCTACCAGCCAGGGGTGCGGTTGTTGCCGGGCCAGACAGATTGAGGCATTCAGGTGCAACCAAGCACCAAGCTGACAGGCAGCGGCGCCATTTAAGCCTTGTGCTAACAAGGCGGCAATAATGCCGCTTAACACATCACCCATGCCACCGCTGGCCAGAGCCGGGCTGGCGGCCGCCAGCAGGGTTACCTCGCCAGATTGATCGCAAATCAGGGTGCCTGCCCCTTTAAGCAAGACAGCGCCGCCAAAGCGCTGTTGTAACTGGCTGACAGCTGCCAGCCTGTCTTGCTGGATCTGCTGGCTGCTGCAATTGAGTAAACGGGCGGCTTCGCCAGGGTGAGGCGTTAAGACCCAGTTTTGTCGTTTTAGCGCAGCCTGTGCTGTCTCTGTCAGGCCAGCGATGTAGTTAAGCGCATCAGCATCCAGCAGCATGGGCTTATTGGTAGCCAGTGCCTGGACCATTAATGCCTGGCCCCAACTTTGCCGACCAAGGCCAGGACCAATAGCAATAACATCGGCAACCTGGAGCAGGTGGGCACAATCCGTGCTGCTTGCCATCACTTCTGGCTGGCGGCTTAGCATTGCACTGATATGTTCGCTGCGACTGTATAAACTGACCATGCCCGCGCCGCAGTTTACCGCGGCTTGTGCGGTCATTATTGCCGCACCGCCATAGCCGTGATCACCGCCTATGACCAGCACATGACCGTAATGGCCCTTATGGCTGTTGGCAGCACGCTCGGGTAGCAAGCCTTGCAAAGTATTAGCGGTAATACTGTGACAAATTGGGCCAATGCTCGCTAGCACGGGACTTAATTGCAGCGGGCTTAACCAAAGCTCACCACAATGGTCCAGGCCATCTTGCATTAAGAGGCCAGGCTTCAGGCCGATAAAGCTCAGGGTAGCGCTGGCTTTAACCGCAACGGGCATGACCGCGCCGCTATTTGCATGCAGGCCACTGGGGATATCCACTGCCAGCACCGGTTTGCCACTGTTATTAATCTCGCTTATCAGCGCTGTGGTTGGCTCATCTAATGGCCGGCTCAGGCCGGTCCCAAATAATGCATCTATTAACAGCTGTGCTTCAGCAAATTCCTCCACCAGCGGCACGCCCGCCTTGGCCGCTTCAGCTGCAGCCTGTTTCGCTGTGGTACCCAGGGCACTATGATCGCCATGCTGCAACAGTCTGATATCGTAGCCACTGGCCCGGGCCAATGCCGCCAGCAAATAGCCATCGCCACCGTTGTTACCACTGCCGGCATACACCAGAATACTTCGCGGGGCTGGCCATTGTTGCTGCAGCAACTTAAGTAAAGCCGCTGCGGCGCGCTGCATTAAAATGTAGCCGCCGTTATTGCCAAGCTCAGTTATCGCCTGGTGTTCTGCCTTAGCAATACTCTGCGCCGTATACAGTGCTTGTGACTGGCGGGTATCAACCGGATATAACTCCGTTGTGCAGGTATCAGTTGGCATTGTTCGTCTCATTGGTAACATCATGGTTAGCATAGCGCAGTCCAAAGCGGAGCTTCTCCGGATAGGGAAAAATATCTTCTACTACGCCCTTACTGATCGCCTGTTGTTTTGCGCGCCAGTAAGCCGCATCCAGTAATTCGGGGTGCTTGCTAAAGAGCAGCTGGCGAATTTGCGGTTGCGGAGTAACAAACGTCGCCATTTGCTCTGGAAACACGTCGCCAGGGGCGGCGCAGCAATTGGCCTCGGCATTAATCGCATCTTCAAAATTATCAGTTTTAGGTAAAGATCGAAAATTGACATCCAGCAGGTACTGAACTTCGTCGTAGTCATAAAATACCACCCGCTTGTGGCGGGTTACCCCAAAGTTTTTCAGCAGCATATCGCCGGGGAAAATATTGGCCGCAATCATTTCTTTAATGGCATTACCATAGTCAGCCATAATGGTGGCTTTTTCATCGTCGCTGGCCTGTTCCAGATAAATATTCAGCGGCACCATCCGCCGTTCGATATATAAATGTTTAATGACCACCAGCTCGTCATCGACTTGTAGCGACCCGCCAACGGTGTCGGTCAACTCCTTTAATAACTCCGGGGTAAAGCGGTTTTTGGGTAACGCCACATCGGAATATTCCAGAGTATCAGCCATCCGACCGACCCGGTCGTGTTTTTTGACCAGTAAGTAACGGGCTTTAACGGTAGCGCGACCAAACTCCTTACTTGGCGCAAACTTATCGCGGATAACCTTAAAAACATAGGGAAACGAGGGCAGAGTGAAAACCATCATCACCATGCCGCGAATACCGGGGGCGGCCACAAACTGGTCATTACTTTTAGTTAAATGATTGAGCAACTCGCGATAAAACTCGGTTTTACCCTGCTTATGCAAGCCAATACTGGCATACAGCTCTGCCAGCGTTTTATGAGGCAGCAATTCCCGTAAAAAATGAACCAGAGCAGAAGGAACCGGGCACTGCACCATAAAATAGGCCCGGGAAAAGCCGAAAATAATGCTCATATGCTGTGGATCGGTTAGCAGGGTATCAAGGTACAGACCAGCATCTTGCTGATGCAACAGCGGTATAATAAACGGCTGTTGGCCATCGGGAGTGACAACCCGACCAACGATGTAAGCTGCTTTATTGCGATAAAATACCGATTTAAGCATATCAAAACGGATTTGGTGGACGGGGTGGCGGCCATGCTCTGACTGATGAATAAAGCTTTTTACAATATAGCGGATATCGCGTTCAAGATTAATAAAAGGAGTGCTAAAAGCAAAGTCTGCGACGATATGCCGGATACTTTGTTTTAAACCATCCTCGGCTGGAAAGTAGCTTTGATATACCGAAGAAATCGGTGCTGGCAGGTGTTGCTGGTTCAGGGTTGATTCAACAAAAATGTTCTGATTGTGGTAGTACTTGCGGGCAAATAGCCTGCAAAATACCGAGTTGTAGAATGTTTCTGCCAGTTCTGCTTGCGGGTGAAACAGCAGGTATTGCAGATATTGCTGTTTCACCTGTTGCCATAGGTGCTCATTTAAACATGCCTGGGGGAGTTGCTCGCGAAGCTCGCCAATGGTTTCATTTACCCGTTTGTCGTAAAACTGGATCCGCTCTGAGCTATCTTGCTGGTAAGCCAGCCAGTCTGCCTGCTCAAACCGCTGCCGGGCAAGCACGGTAACCTGCTGAAACACCCTGAAGTGTTTGCGGAAACCTTTTAAGATCACTTCAGCAATTTGCTGGGGTTTAGTCATGGTTTATATTCTTTTACAATGGTATGCAGCCAACATCATAGCAGGTAACATCTGCATCCTCCGGGACTGCTTCTCTGGTAATATACACTGCCCAGTATTCCACATGGGGGCTTGACCATTTGTAGTGAAAACCTACCCCTATATGCAGCTGTTGCCGATAAAACGGCAACTCACCAAGCAGATGACTGCGATGTCCGTTAGAGGCCTTAAACGCAGCCCACACTTCTTCAGCAGTGCTATAGCCGCCAGCCACTGCTTCCACCTGGTTACCAATAGCACCACTGTAAAAAGGCGGTAGCTGATAACCTATCATTCTTAGTCGCTGGTTGGCACCTAAGCCACCAACATAATGGTTAACAATGCCTTTTTGCGCCATCGCTTTTGCCTTTTCGGCAGCCGCTTTGGCGAGTAACGGATGACAACTCAGCTGGGTTCGTTGCTGCAGCGGATCCTGAATGATTAGCAAAGCAAGTTGTTGGGCTGCCTCGTTAAGACCACAATCCGCAATGACATTGGTAGGAATAGTATCAGGGCTACTTTCAGTTTTGCCGGGCGATCCAGCAGGGCGGTGTAGTTGTGGCGGCGACGTATCAGTTGGCGCTGGGGCGGCCAGCACCGATGCAGAAAACAGCAGCATTATGATAAAAATCAGCAATATAAACTTCCAAAGGGCATAGTTAACAATACGTTAAACCTGGCGGAGTTCATTGTCAATGTACAGGCAGCAGCAAAGGCTGACTGCCTGAATCTTTTAATTAATTGCTGTTGTTGTCGACAGGGTTGCTGATCACTGCACTGCTTTGCGTTGCCGGCGGCTGTACATCACCACCGTAATCAAACACGACGGCCAGTACCAGCACCAATGATGCCGCCAGCATTAGTTTAAGAATTAGCGGCAGACAAAAGCGTACCCAGTGGCCGTATGGAATACCGGCAATACCGATAATTCCCATTAAAATGGCATTGGTTGGAATAATCATATTAGAAAAACCATCGCCAAACTGGTAAGCCAGTACGGCAACCTGGCGCGGTATCTCCAGTAAGTCAGCTAACGGCACCATTAAAGGCATGGTGACAAACGCCTGACCACTGCCAGAGGGAATAAAGAAATTAAGTAGCGTTTGAATAATCAGCATCCCCACCACGGCAATTTCGGCACCTACGAAGGATAAAGGTAGTGACATACCATGCACCAGAGAATGCAGGATCTGACCATCTTCCATTACCAGAGATATTCCGCGTGCTACCCCGATCAGGATTGCGGTGGTAGTCAGCTCCATGGCGCCATTAATAAATTTTTGCGCCGCGATATCGGCGCTAAGTCTGCTGATTACTACGGTGGCCAGACCCCAGGCAATAAAACAGGCGCTTAGCTCGTACAGATACCAGCCGTGTGCTTTGATCCCATACGCCACCAGCGCGATGGTGGCGATAAAACTGGTTAGGATCAGTTTATGTTTCAGCGCCAGCTTCGGATAATCAACCGCTTTGCTATCACCGAGCGGGCAGGGTAAATCGGCCACCATTGAATTGGCAGGGTTGGCCAGTACTTTTTTGGCGTAGCTCCAGACATGGTGAAAACCAATCAGCACAAAGGGCAGAAATATAGCAAACCGTAACCAATTTCCAGACAGCGGCGGGATACCGGCAATTTGCTGGGCAATCAGCACGGTAAAGGGATTGACTGCCGATACGCCATAACCAATGCCGTAGCCAGCGACAGTCATACCAACGGCGGTCATGGCATCCAGCCGCATTGCTTTACACAGTGCGACCAGAATCAACACAAAAGGAATATATTCACCGGCAGTACCAATAAAACTGGACGCCATGGCAAAGCAGAACACCACCATAAAGATTAAAATTTGTGGTTTTTCGCCGTAATTTTCCAGCAGACGACCAATCAACGCATCGACCGTACCGGTAGCGCGGGCAATCGACAACACGCCGCCTAAAATCATCACAAAGAAAATAACATCCTGAGCACTGGCAAAAGCGCGGGGTATTGCAGTGAGTAACTGCCAGGGCGTCATGTAATTTTTATCTTCTGCCAGGGTAAAGGTGCCGGGTACCACAGCCTGACGGCCAGACTCCAGTGTTTGCATTTCAAATGAGCCCTGCGGCACTATCCAGGTGGCAATCATCGCGATTACCATCATAGAAAACAGCAGGGTGAGGGTATGAGGTACTTTAAAATTTCCCATGGTCTATGGTTCCCATAACTAAAATATTGCTTATTAAATGTGCGGTTTACGCAGCGTTATTCTGATATAAAGCCCCGGAGTCTACCGCAAGCGTGGCCGGCTCACAAATTTTAGCTGCGATGCGCAATCCTTTGCTGCCACTTGCCTGTGGCCTTGCGTTTGTATAGGCTTGGCGGCTTTTAACCCTGTTGTATTTTGTGGAGCCTGCTTTGGCCTTGTTTCCTCTGACAATTCTGATAAGTGCCGCGTTGCTGTTCCTGGTGCAGCCGATGTTAGCAAAGCAATTACTGCCGTATTTTGGCGGTGGCGCGGCGGTATGGACGGCCTGTATGCTGTTTTTTCAAAGTCTGCTGCTGGCAGGTTACGGCTACGCCCATTTATTGAGCCGCTATCTGAAACCTAAAACGCAGCGTTGGCTGCACAGTGCCTTGTTAATGCTGGCTGTCGGAAGTTTGCCCTTATTGTGGCAAGCTGACATTACCCCGGATGCCGGAGGCTCGCCATTGGCTGCCATTCTGGTGCAGCTGGCTTTGTTGGTAGGGCTGCCTTATCTGTTGTTGTCTGCCACTGGCCCGTTATTGCAGCATTGGTTTGCCAGCCGGTTTCCGCTGCGCTCACCTTATCGGTTGTACGCATTGTCAAATTTAGGATCGCTTGGCGGCTTGCTGGCGTACCCGTTTGTCATGGAGCCCTTGTTTAGTCTGAGTGAACAACGTCAGTACTGGGTGCTCGGTTTTGTGCTGTTTACGCTGTGTTGTCTGTTGCTAATGTGGCGTGAGCTTGGACAGCTTTCAGCGGCTATTCGTGCTGTTAGTGCCCGCCTTGACAAAAAGTTTACCCTGCGGTGGCTGGCGCTGTCGGCCTGTGGCGTGGTGCTGCTGCTGGCGGTAACCCAGCAACTTACCCAAAACGTTCCGCCGGTACCGTTTTTGTGGGTGCTACCACTTAGTTTGTATTTGCTCAGCTATATAGTGGTATTTAATAAACCTGGCTGGTACCAGCGCGGCTTGTGGCTGTACGTTTTCTGCCTGAGTATGGTGTTTGGTTTACTGTTGTTTTATCTGGGGCGTCAGTTTGATCTGATTTCCCAGCTGCTGCTATACCTGACCATTTTATTCAGCGGTTGTATGCTATGTCACGGCGAGCTGGCGCGGTTAAAGCCTGAACCAAAGTATTTAACCGGCTATTATTTGTTACTGGCAGCCGGTGGCGTGCTGGGTAGCGCCGCGGTTAACCTGCTGGCGCCGCTGGTATTCAGCCAGTACTGGGAGTTTTTACTGGTATTGCTGGCGATTTACCTGTTAATGCTGTGGCCAGATGGAGCTGCAAAGCCGCGCTGGCAGCAGAGTTTATGGTTAAGTGGAGCCTTGCTTTTTGGCCTGAGCATTGTTGGTTTGGAATGGCAATTAGGCCAGCATAATGTGTATAGCGAACGTAATTTCTATGGCAGCCTGGTGGTGCGGGATTTAAAGATCACCAGTCAGGTGGGGGATGCCCAGCTACAACGCCAGCTGATCGATGGCACTACCAGCCATGGTGCCCAGTACCTGCAGCCGCCTTTATCAACAACAGCCCAAAGTTATTACCGGCCGGGCACTGGCGCCGCCTTAGCCATGCAGCACTTCTTGCCCGCTGCACCTTCCCGTAATATTAAGCAGTTGCGTCAGCGTAATTTTGGCCTGGTTGGCCTGGGGGCAGGGGCGCTGGCGGTGTATGGCAACTCAGGTGACAACATGCAGTTTTATGAGCTGAACCCGGCAGTGATTAAAGTCGCGACTGAGTATTTTAGTTATTTGAGTGACAGTGCGGCAGCGGTTGAAATTGTGCAAGGTGATGCCCGGCTGACTCTGGCAGAGCAGTTACAGCAGGGTAGCGCGCAATTTGATGTATTGGTGCTCGATGCCTTTAGCAGCGATAGCATTCCCCAGCATTTATTAACGATAGAAGCGATGGACCTTTACTGGCAGCACTTGCAAAGTGATGGCGTGCTGGCGGTGCATGTCTCAAATAATTACCTGGATTTAACCAGCTTATTACGCAATCAGGCGGCAAAGCTGGGTGTGCAAGCCTATTTTGTGGCGACTGAAGCTGAGGGTATTAATCCGGCAGCTGAATGGGTGTTACTGACCCGTAATCAGCGTTTTATCAAGCAACAGGTAATACAGCAGGCACTAAGCCCCTGGCCAACGCAGCTAAACCCTGAGGTAAGTTGGACCGATCAGCGTAGTAATTTGCTGCAGGTGTTAAAGTAGCTAAGTTACCTGATCTGTAGAGGCAGGTGGGCTGAAGTGAAAGCAGGGTAGCTGGAGATACTTACTTCACCGGCTTCAAGGAGCACATCCTTGTGCCCCTTCAGCCTGCGCAGCATCCATGCTGCTGTTTCGTTAGCACACCAGCCACTCTGCGCTTAAGTCCGAGAAAAAAGGGTCAGAGTGATTTACTTATGACTCGTCGTCTTCCACCATGGTCATCAGCGAAGTATTACCGCCTGAGGCTGTAGTGTCGATGCTGATGGTTTTCTCGGTAATTAAGCGTTTAATCAGCGTATCGTAATACTCCGCACTAATCACCGGCAGGATAGCTCCCTCGCGCTTGGCCAGCTGCTGACTGAAGTAGCCCAGCCGCGAAGAGCGGGCTGCTACTACCGCACCGGCTAAATGCGGGTGAGCCAGGAGGGACTGCAACTGATCGGGCCGTGCTACCTGAAATACACCCTTGGCCACACCGGTAGCAATAAACTTATCGCGAAATGCCTGGGCTTCATCATAAAACAGCTCTGAAGCTACAGTAATCACGGTGTTACCGGCTGCCAGGGCAGTAATGATGGATAAGGTCCAGAAGTTAAACGAGGTGCTCTTGTCGGCATAACACACGACACAACCGCGCGGTTCATAATGCAGGGTATTTGACTCCCCCGTTGGCCCTGGCAACACTATGGCTTTGCGCATATGTTTTTCCAGCCGGTTTAACTGCGCACGGGCATCGGACAAGGTTGAACCAAGGTCGTCGGCCAGCTCATCAATAATGTCAACCGTGGCAATTTTTGCCAGCAGCTGGCGTACCACAGACACCCGGTCGTTCAGCTTGGTAGCGCGCCACTTTTTCTCATCCCGCAAGGAATTTTCCATCAGCTGCTGTACCTGAGCGTCGGAATCGGCGGTATGGTGTAAATCCAGCTCATCCGGCGTCAGGTTGGTCATCTGTACGTTTTCTGGCGAGGCTTGCTCTTTTACCAGACGCAGCAAATAGTTGGGGCCACCGGCTTTGGGCCCAGTGCCTGACAAGCCACGGCCACCAAAAGGCTGAGCACCGACGATAGCGCCGATCATATTGCGGTTAATGTATACGTTGCCTGCACGCGACATTCTGGCCAGATACTCGCAGCGCTCTTCAATCCGGGAATGGATACCCATAGTTAAGCCATAACCGGTACCATTGATCTGGTCGATAACCTTATCTAAATCTTTGGCTTTAAAGCGAATAATATGGACGCATGGTCCAAATACTTCCCGCTTTAACACCGATAAATCTTTAATTTCATATAAGCGGGGGGCAAAGAAATAGGCGCCATTTTTGCTATTGTCCGGGATCTTGCATTCATAATGCAGTGTGGCTTTGTCTTTTAAGTATTCGACATGCTCGTTCAGGTTTTTCAGCGCTTTTGCATCAATCACCGGGCCAATGTCGGTGCTAAGCAGCGCCGGATCGCCCACATGCAGTTCTTTTAACGCGCCTTTAAGCATGGCAATAATGCCATCAGCCACATCTTCCTGAATAAATAATACTCTTAACGCTGAACAGCGCTGGCCGGCACTCTGGAAACCAGAACTGATAACATCGTCTACCACCTGCTCTGGCAGGGCCGTAGAGTCAACAATCATGCAATTCTGGCCACCGGTTTCGGCGATCAGCGGTACCTGAATGTCGTTGCGGTTCGCCAGGGTTTGCGAAATCAGGGTGCCGGTATCGGTCGAACCGGTAAACATTACAGCCTGGATCCGTTTGTCCGGCACGATGGTTTTGCCAACGTCGCTGCCGCGGGCAATAACTGCCTGCACCACATGCTCTGGCAAGCCAACGATACCCATCAGCTCAATAGCGCGCAAGGCAATCAGGCTGGTTTGCTCCGCCGGCTTGGCGATAACGGTGTTACCGGTAACGATAGCTGCTGCTACCTGGCCCAGGAAAATAGCCAGTGGGAAGTTCCACGGGCTAATACATAAGATCACGCCGCGTGGCTCAAAACGCTCATCTTTTGCCAGCTCTTCGGCCCTCGCCGCATAGTAGCGACAAAAATCAACGGCTTCCCGCACTTCGTCTATGCCATCCTGCGCCACTTTACCGGCTTCTTTGATACATATAGCAACCAGCTCGTCGTTGTGCCGCTCTAAAATATCAGCGATGCGGCGCAGCAGGTTTGCACGCTGAGCAATCGGAGTTGCGGACCAGCTTTTAAAGGCTTCATCGGCATTGGTCAGCAGTTGCTGCATTTGCTCGCTGTTGTGCATGGTAACGTGGCCAATGATCTCCTGATGATTAGCCGGGTTTTTCACCGGGATAGCACCCTCAGGCAAGCTGTCCTCAGTAAGCTGATTTTCTTCCAGCCAGCGGTCAAGGTTGGCTTTAAAAGGTACCAGGGTATTAATATCAGTTAAATCAAGCCCTTTAGAGTTGGCCCGTTCAGCACCGTATAAATCAAGCGGCATTTTAATCTGGGTATTGTATTTGTTACGCAGTCCCTGCAGCGTTTCTACCGGATCCGGCAGCAAGGCTTCAACCGGTTGGGTGGTATCGACGATAGCATTAACAAACGACGAGTTGGCACCATTTTCCAGTAAGCGGCGTACCAGGTAGGCCAACAGGTTTTCGTGCTCACCCACTGGTGCATACACCCGGCATTGAATTTTTTCTTCAGTAACAATCTGGTCAAATAAGGATTCGCCCATGCCGTGCAGACGCTGAAATTCGAAACCGGTATTATCGCCTTTGGCTACTTCTAAAATGGTGGCGGCAGTGTATGCGTTGTGCGTAGCGAACTGTGGATATAATGCATCCCGGGCTTCCAGCATTTTTATAGCGCATGCTTTGTATGACACGTCGGTAGACGCCTTGCGGGTAAATACCGGGAAGTGATCCAGGCCATCTTGCTGGGTGGTTTTAATTTCAGTATCCCAGTATGCGCCTTTAACCAGCCGCACCATCATCTGACGGCCCACTTTACGGGCTAACTGAGTTAGCCATTCAATAACAAAAATCGCGCGTTTCTGATAGGCCTGTACCGCTAAGCCAAAGCCGGTCCAGTCACCTAAATCAGGATCGCTGAAAATGGCTTCAATAATATCCAGGGAAATATCTAAACGGTCCGCTTCTTCTGCATCGACTGTAAAGCCAATATCATAGCTTTTAGCAACTAATACTAATTCTTTTAATTTTGGCACCAGCTCAGACATCACCCGCTCGCGATGGCTAAATTCATAACGTGGGTGAATTGCCGATAATTTTACCGAAATACCCGGGCTTTTAATTGGGCCGCGGCCCTTGCCGGCTTTACCAATGGCATGAATAGCCGTTAGGTAGCTTTGATAATAGCGATCAGCATCGGCCATGGTACGGGCACCTTCGCCGAGCATGTCATAAGAGTAGACGTAGCCTTTTTTCTCGGTATCCGCAGCGCGATCAATGGCATCGTCAATGGTGGTGCCCATGACGAACTGCTTGCCCATAATTTTCATGGCATAGTTAACCGAGCGGCGAATAACCGGCTCGCCTAAGCGGCCGAGGGTTTTTTTCAGAATACCGAACTGCTCTGCTTTGTTGGTATCAGAGTAATTAACCATTTTACCGGTAACTAACAAGCCCCAGGACGAGGCGTTAACAAATAACGATTCACTGCTGCCTAAGTGAGAGCTCCAGTCGCCATTGGCCAGCTTGTCACGGATCAGCACTTCCTGAGTTTTTTTGTCAGGCACCCGCAACAGGGCTTCGGCCAGACACATTAGTACGACACCTTCTTCACTGGAAAGGGAGAACTCGTTAAGCAGCGCATCAATGCCACCCTGGCCATCCTGATCTTTACGGATATTAAGTACAATTTGCCGCGCGCGCTCCCAGGCCCGGCTGCGAGCTTTTACGCCCACTTCTGCCAGCGGTAGCAGCATGTCGATAATCTGGTTTTCATCAATCCGGTAATAGTCTCGGATTTTCTGTCTGATGGGACATTCGGTAGTTAAATTACCAGTAAATAACATAATTCACCCTTAACAAATTGGAGGCTGACCCTAAGTACGCTAGCCCAGGGAATGACACGCAAGCAAGCGTGCATACTAATCAAAATGTAGCAGAATGTGCTGGCTTAATTGCGATATTTCTCCCTACTTTGCAGGGCGCAACGGCAAATTAGCCCTATAAAATGCTGCCATTTTTGGCAATATGCCAGCTGACTGCGAATGTTGTTGCAGCGTGCTGGCTGATCGGGTTACACCTGACTACAGTAATAAGCCTGACAGTGTTATACGCTGCAAGTTCAGGAACATACCCAAACTAAGGTTTGCAAATGGAAAAAATATGTCGTTATTTCATTACGTTGTTTATAGGTTTTGCAGTGCTTTACAGCACTGCAGGCCATACACAGCAAGGCCAGAGTCAGAACAGCCAACAGCCGCCCCAGGGCTTTTTGTATGGCGTGGGTATTGGCATAAACCAGGAAATTTATCAGGGTTACAAGCGTCGTACTATTCCATTGCCATTGATTGGTTATCGCGGCGAAAAACTAACCGTATATGGCCCCTTTGTCAGTTATCAATTGTTGCAGCAAGGCAAAGTCAGTGTCAGCGCTAAGCTTGCTCCTCGTTTTGCCGGTTTTGATGAATCTGACAGTACGGTGTTTGCCGGCATGGCAAAACGGAAAAGCTCACTGGATGGCGGTGTCAATGTGCAATTTCGGCAGCAAGCGTGGCTGGTTGAAGCTGAGACGTTGATTGATTTGCTGGGTAATTCAGACGGCCAGGAATCAAAACTGTCACTGGCTTATAACTTACGCTTGGGCCCGTTACTGATAGAGCCAAAAGTTGGGGTCAGTTATGCCGACAGTAACCTGGTCGATTACTACTACGGCGTTCGCCTGAATGAAGCGACGGCCAACCGCATGTCATATCGGGGTAGCTCGGCGCTAAACTATAATACCGGATTATCATTGAGTAACCCGCTATTGGGTGGCATGGCCCGGCTGGGTATTGAGCATCACTGGTACGACAGCAGTATCAGCAATAGTCCGCTAACTGAGCGTGATAAGGCAGTTTCAGCGTTCTTATCCTGGTCGAGGTTTTTCTAAACAACAGTATAAAGACTCAGGGTGTTGCTGTTGGTTCCACTTTGCCAGGTTTGGCGTTGGTCACCAACAGCAAAGAGGGTTTTAGTATTCCCACCAGCATTGCTGCCACCAGTCGGCAAACTCGGTAAAATCGATAAAACCGTCATTGTTTTTGTCGATCAGCTTAAAGCCATCGCCAACATGGCTTGCTTTCGTTTTCGGTGCCAGTACCGTTAACAGTTCAATAAACTCAGTGATATCAATCTGGCCGTTGCCATCACGGTCAAAAAAATCGAATTCGATTTTTATGGCTGCGGTTTGCTGTTCAGATAATGTTTCTTTGCTCACTTGTATCGCCTTTATTAACAATCAGGACCTCAGTGTACTTGGCCGGGAAATGTCTGTCTACGCCGCAAACGCTGGTGTACCAGTCCTAGGTTCTCATCTTTTAAGCCAGGTGGTTGTGTTTTGGCGCTGTAGCTTTTCAGCTGATATGCTTGTTCTGAGGAGTGCGAATTATGGATCATCAATTTAGCCGCAGAAAGAGTATTAAGTTAATGGCTGCCACTGCGGTGTCGTTATTGCTGCCTTCTTTGCCTGTACTGGCGGGCAGCAACACGCTATTGCGAAACCCCATCTCTGCTAAGGACCATGCACTGCCGGTTATCGGCATGGGAACCTGGCGCACTTTTAATGTTGGCAGTGACCCCAAGTTGCTGGATGCCCGAACTGAAGTCATCCGCACATTTTTTGAACTGGGTGGTGGCTTGGTAGACTCGTCGTCAATGTATGGTTCGGCACCGGATGTGATGGGCTATGCCTTACAAAAATTGGGGATACCGGACAGCCTGTTTTCGGCAGAGAAAGTCTGGAGTCCTGCTGGTGGCTCAGCAGCTGAGCAAGTGGCTGAGCTAAAAAAACGTTGGTTCATTGATCGTTTTGATCTGGTGCAGGTGCATAACCTTACCGATTGGCGCGAACATTTAGCGGCGTTACAGCAAATGAAAGCAGATGGCAAAATTGGTTATGTAGGTATTACTACTTCGCACGGTCGGCGTCATCAGGAAGTGGAGCAGATTATGACATCGCAGGATATCGACTTTGTTCAGCTTACTTACAATATTACTCATCGTGAAGCAGAAAAGCGGTTGCTGCCCCTGGCAAAAGAAAAAGGTATTGCGGTTATTGCCAACCGGCCTTATGACGGCGGTGGTTTGATAAAAGGTATCCAGCGCCGGGTCGAGCCGCTGCCGCAGTGGGCCATTGAGGAATGTGGTTGTAACAACTGGGCCGATTTTTTACTGAAGTTTATTGTTAGTCACCCGGCCATTACCTGCACTATTCCGGCCACTACGCAAGTAGCACATATGCGGGAAAATATGGGGGCGGGCAGTGGCCCCATGCCAGCTGCCACTTCCCGCCAGCGCATGCAGCGCTTTATCGAAACACTATAAGCAGCGAGGCACTATGAGCGTTGGAGTCGGCTATCAGCTGCAGCAATTTATTCCTTTTAGCAGCGAGGTTTACTTGCGCCTGCTAGAGCGGATTGGTGAAACTTTCTGGCCCTGGCATATCGTAACGCTGGCAATGGGTGTAGCAGCTGTGTTGCTGGCCCTGAAAAACCATGGTCGCGCTACTTGCCTGCTTACCGGGTTGCTGTGGGTAGTTGTAGGATATGGGTTTTTTATTCAGTATTACGCGGAACTCAACTGGGCCGGCGACTATATTGGCTTCGCATTTATTGCCCAGGGCGCGCTGTTGCTGTTTGTATCGTTTAGCGGTACAGGATTGGCTAAAACCGCGCCAGCCAAACGGCCCTCGGTCATTTTTGGTTTGATATTGACCTTAATCGGGCTGTTGGGTTGGCCTTTTATTGGCCTGCTAACGGGCAATAGCAGCTATCAGGCGGCGGTATTTGGTATTTATGCCGATCCAACAGCGTTAACTACCCTGGGGCTGGCACTGATAATGCTCAGAGGCTGGCCGTTGTGGTTAAGTGTCATTATTCCATTATTATGGCTGCTGGTATCCAGCCTGACCTGGTGGGTGTTGCAGACGCTTTAATGTGGCGCGCCAGAGCGCTGGCAGCGCTAATCGGCAAGCTCGTCTGTGATCTCTTGCATCAGCGGATCCATAAGTTGGTAAACCCAGGCAGACTTACCATTTTGCAAAGTTAATTCTACCCGCTCATAGCGCACGCCCAGCCGCTCATATCTATCCAGGGCCCGCAGTTCGGTGCCGGTTACTGTAATAACCAGGCCCTCAGTCGTGGTACCGGGGGCCGGCTTAATATCCAGTGCTTCTTTCTGATAACCGACAAGGGTTGCCGGCTCACCTGTGCCGGCGCGGCCCATCACCAGATAGCGGACCCAGGGCTGTTTCAGGGTGCCGTATACGAATACCGAATAACGGGCATTGTCATCAATGGCAGGCAGTTCAACGGTTGGCTTATAACCAAAGGGGCTGGCAAAGGTCAGCCACAGATAGCCAGATAATCCAATAAATATTGCAAAGAGCAGAAGCAGGGTCGCTTTAAATAATTTCTTCATCGGCTGTTAAAATCTCTCCTGACACCATCGGCTTGGTAAAACCCTGCCAGAATTTTTCGCGAAATACAATGCAACTATCGGGTGTTGCAGGCGGTTCATACGGCAGATATCTTGCCCGGCTTTTTTCAGCGCGTGCTACAGTTGAATGCACCCGTAGATCATAATGCAGAGGAATATGCGCTTAGCTAAGTTTATCCGAACAGAAATGGAAGCTATTTTACAGGCCTGGACAGAGTTCGCTGACACTATTCTCCCTACTGAGTACATGAGCGAGTCAGGATTACGCGACCATGCCAGAGAAATGCTGCTGGCGATTAGTGAAGAGCTGGAATCATCTCAGACGGATGCAGAGCAAACCGCCAAATCAAAAGGGGGAGGGCCGGCAGGCCAGGAACAAACCTGGGCAGAAGTGCATGGTAGTGACAGACAAAGCAGCGGTTTTAGTGTTGTCGAAACTGTTTCTGAGTTCCGGGCGCTGCGGGCAAGTGTCGTGTTACGGTGGACCTCCGCCTACCCAAAGATTGCCGGTCAGCAACTGAAAGACCTTACCCGTTTCCATGAGGCAATAGACCAGGCGGTCGCTGAGTCGCTGCAACATTACGCGACTGTCAAAGAAAAGGAAACCCGATTGTTCGGTGCCATTTTGCGGGCATCACCAGATCCTATCAGTGTGCTGGATTTGGATGGCAGGTTTATTTATATCAATAAGGCTACAGCCGAGCTTTTTGCGCTGGAGTCCAAAAAAATTATCGGCAATACGGTATCTGACCTTGGCTTTTCATTCGCTGCCGGTTTTCAGAAAAATCTGCAAAAGGTAAGAACTGATCAAACCGGCTACCGTGGTAAATTTGTCCAGAAGTTTGCTTCTGACAAGGGTGAAAGGTTTGAATATCTGCTGGCACCTGTGCTGGATAAGCAGCAAAAAACCGAAGCCATGGTTTGCATCATCAGGGATATTACCGAGCAGACTATCCTCGCAGAGAAAATATGGTACAACGCCCATTATGACCTGCTTACCGGGCTGCCAAACCGGGGGCTTTTTCTGGACCGGCTGGAACAGGAAGTTAAACACGCTAAGCGCAACGAGCAGCCGCTGGCCTTGCTTTTTATGGATCTTGATGGGTTTAAGGAAATTAATGATTCTCTTGGCCATGAAGCCGGTGATAAGTTACTGATAGCGGTAGCACAGCGCCTTACAGACTGTGTAAGGAGCGAAGATACCGTGGCCCGGCTGGGCGGCGATGAATTTACCATCATTCTTTGCGGCACTAAGAACCGGTCAGATGTAAAATGGCTGGCCCAAACTATTGTTGATGCCCTCAGTGCCCCCTTTGATATTGCCAATCAACCGGTGCAGATTTCTGTAAGTATCGGGGTCTCCTTTTATCCAACAGACGCAACCTCAGCGGCACCCTTACTGCAGGCGGCAGATCATGCCATGTATGACGCAAAAAAAACCGGCGCCAGCCAGATATGTTTTGCTAGAAAACCCTGACCGTGGCAGCCCTGACTAGTTACCAAAATAAGGATTAAATATGAAATCTGTTAGAGATGTCGAAAAGATCTATTCCAACAATGAATTTGTCGAAAAACTGCGGCGTTTGGCTGATGCAATTGAAAAGAGCGAAAAGTTCGAGATCCAGATAGCCGGTGAGCGGATCTATGTGCCTGTGCGTGCTGTGTTCAGCATTGAACATGAGCGCGACGGTAATAGTGAGGAAATTGAATTTCAGATTAAATGGACAAACTAAATAGCCGCAGTGGCTGAATTTGCTTCAGCCATATTTATGGTGGTGCAGTAGCCAGCCAGCTGGCAAGCTGCCTGGCGGATAACTCACTGTTGTGATTGCCTGCATAACGGTGCAGGGTCGCTACACCGGGCGAAAAGGCCTGATACAGTGTGTCGCTGCGGGTGCGGTCTATTATTTCGTCCTGCTCTGCCACTAACAGCAGGGTGGGGCTGTTGATCGCTGGCGCATAGTCAGCAGAGTGATAGGTATCTTTTAACAGCCACTTTATTGGAAATACCGGAAACTGCTGGCG